>JAISYG010000111.1 GCA_031270075.1 Dysgonamonadaceae bacterium | reverse complement strand
AAAAACTTGATAGTATTGCAGATAAACATTATCTTTGTACCGAAAGAATAGGTTATGGAATATAAAATAGAGCAAAGACAATCGGAAGTAATCGAGGCCATGAGGTTTCCTCTGATAATGTTAGTGATTTTTATTCATGTGCGTCCCACATCCTGGCTTCCTGTTGAAATCAAATTTTCGGATGCAGGTATATATCGTATCCTTTCGGAAATGATTTCGCATAATTTGGGGGCAATTGCCGTGCCTTGTTTTTTCCTTTTTTCCGGTTTCTTCTTTTTTTATAAAATGAAGGAGAATTGGAATTTTAATTTTTACTTGACGCAACTTAAGAAAAGATTCCGAACTTTATTGATTCCCTATTTAATATGGAATTTGCTCATGGTTTTAGCCATAGTAGTAATTAGTTATGTATTTCGGTTGTTTACATTGGAAGCCGACGGTATCTTATTCTTGCTTAACTCTTCGTGGTATGAGTTACTTTGGTCAATGCCTGCAAATTATCCTTTATGGTATTTGTGTGTTTGTGTGCTTAGCTTTGTATTTTATATTGTACAAAACATCTCCTCGTTTGCTTTCCGTGTTGACAGGAAACAGAATAGTATATTATAATGACAAGAGGGAAGGAAGATAATATGGAAACAATAAAAGAACTTGTATCAATCATCATTCCGGTATACAATGCAGATAAGACCTTGCCCCATTGTATAGCTTCTTTGTATGCACAAACTTACAGGAATTTGGAATTATTGTTCATTGACGATTGCAGTACGGATCGGAGTTTGATTGTGATAAACGAGTATGTAGCCAATACTTTAAACGGCAGTGATATAACGGTGAAGATCCTGCGACATGAAACTAACAAGGGAGTAGCCGCTGCTCGAAATACAGGTTTAGAGGCTGCTACAGGAGAATATATTTATTATGTAGACGCCGACGATTGGATAGAAAACAATACTTTGGAAAGTTTAGTATGCGAAGCCAAGCGTAACAATGCCGATATTGTAGGTCATGAATGGTACCTTTCGTTCGGGCATAACGAACGGTATATGAAACAGCCGGTATTTTCTACTCCGGAAGATGCGTTACGACAAATGATGTGCGGTATCATGCGTTGGAATCTATGGCTTTTTCTGGTTCGCCGTTCGCTTTATACGGCAAATGAGATTCGTTTCATCGAAGGAATGAATATAGGGGAAGATATGATGGTTATGATAAAATTGTTTGCCTGCGCAAAAAGGGTAGGTTGTTTGCAGAAACCCTTTTATCATTATGTACAGACGAATGTCAATTCATTGACCAAGAGTTATTCGCCGGAACATATTGCGCAGGTTACAGCCAATGTGTATGAAGTGGAAAAGTATATTACTGGTCGGAATATGACAAAACAATTGGAAGTATACATCCGTTTTTTAAAATTGAATATCAAGCTTCCGCTGCTTATAACGGACGATGAATCGCGTTACCAAACATGGTTGCAATGGTTTCCCGAAGCGAACGGATATGTGATGAAAAACAAACGACTTCCTTTATGCACACGTTTGCTGCAATGGATGGCAATCAAAGGACATTTTAGGATTGTCAAGATGTATTATCGGTTGGTGATCAGATTTGTTTACGGTGTGATTTACAGATAAAATAACAAAGAAAATGGGGCGATTTATATATATGATTTTGATTGGAATAATAGTGAGTTGTTTCTATTTTCCGTTTGGTTTGATTTCCCTCCCGAGAGATGTAAATACTAAGATGATCTTGGCTGTAATTGGTATTTTGTTGTTTATATATCATTCCATTCGAGAAAAAGGAGCGACACTGTCGAAAGAATTGTTGGGAGCGGCCGGTTTTGTTGTCATTTTTTCATTAATCTGTTTTTATACGACGGACTATAATCACACAAATGATTATTCGTATGCCACCTATTTCGCCTCTTTCGCTACTTGGTTGGGTGCGGCTTATACCGTATGTGCGGCTATACGTGCGTTTCACGGACAAGTTACATTCAAAACACTGACCGGTTATTTGGCAAGTGTTTGTTCGGTGCAATGCCTATTGGCTATGGCTATTGACAGAGTTCCGGTGATTAAAACGTGGGTGGATACTTATATTTATCAGGGTCAGGACTTCTTAAATGAAATAGACAGACTCTATGGCATAGGCGCAGCACTGGATCCGGCAGGAGTGCGTTTTGCCATTGTTCTTATTATGATTGTTTTTCTTTTATATAAAGATCAGGAAATCCGATTTGATAAATGGAAGATAGCTCTCTTGTGGTCGGCATTTTTCATTATTTCGGTAATTGGTAATATGATATCCAGAACCACCAGTGTAGGTATGGTAATGGGATTGGGATATATGCTTCTGGCTACCGGCATATTTCGATTGGTAATAAAAATGAATTACGCAAAACTTTATTCGATTTTAGGATTTGTCCTGATATTTGTTGTCGGATTTTCTATTTTTTTATACCATGAAGACAATTCCTTCCATCAGAATCTTCGATTCGGGTTTGAAGGTTTTTTTAATTGGGTAGAAACCGGTGAGTGGACTACGAGTTCTACGGATAAATTAAACCGTGAGATGTGGATCTGGCCGACAGATATGAAAAGTTGGATTATAGGTAAAGGATTATATACTAATTGGGCGTTTAGTACGGATGTTGGTTATTGCCGTTTTATTCTGTATTGTGGTATCAGCGGATTTAGTATTTTTGCTTTGTTCTTTGTATATAATGCATGTGTATTTGCCGGTAAATATCCGGTATATCGAGATATGTTTATAGCATTTTTGTTTTTGAGTTTTATTATTTGGATTAAGGTGTCTACCGATATATTTCAGATTTATGCTTTGTTTTATTGTATAAATAATAAGGATTGGATAAAAGAAAAATGTAACAAAAGGGAAATATCGTGAAAATAGTATACTGCATCAACGGTACCTGCAACTCCGGCGGAATGGAAAGAGTGCTTGCCAACAAAGCAAATTATTGGGTGGAGCACGGCCATGACGTGAATATAATTACTACGGATCAGAAAAATCATGAGCCTTTTTTTAAATTGTCTTCCCGGATAAAGCACTGTGATTTAGGAGTAAATTATTCCGAAAACAATGACAAAGGCTTATGGAATAAAATTTTGCATTACCCTTTCAAGCAACGGAAACATAAAAAAGGTTTGACCAAGCTTTTGAACCATTTACAAGCCGACATTGTGATTTCCATGTTTGATAATGATGTTTCTTTTGTATCCAAAATAAAAGACGGCAGTAAAAAGGTACTTGAAGTGCATTTCTCACGATTGAAACGTCTGCAATACAGAAGAAAAGGTATTTGGAAATGGATGGATGCTATCAGGAACAAATCAGACCTCAAACTTGTGAATACATTTGATAAATTTGTGGTTTTGACTGAAGAAGACAAAGTGTATTGGGGCGATTTGCCGAATATGGAAGTGATTCCCAATGCCCGTTCGTTCAATCCGGCAGAAACAGCCCGGCTGGATGAAAAGAAAGCGATTGCGATAGGTCGGTATAATTACCAGAAAGGATTTGAATATCTGATAGATGCTTGGAAAATAGTATACAAAGAACATCCGGATTGGAAATTGGATATTGTCGGGGACGGGGAATTACGGATGCAGTTACAACACCGGATCAATGAAAATAATCTGAGCGACTGTGTACATCTGAAGTATCCTACTTCTCATATTGAGGATGTGTATCTACAATCGTCCATTTTAACACTGTCTTCCCGATATGAGGGCTTACCGATGGTGCTGCTGGAAGGACAAGCCTTTGGCTTGCCGATTATATCCTTTGCCTGCAAATGCGGACCCAAGGACATCATAACCCATGGCGAAGACGGCTTTTTAGTGCCGGAAGGGAATGTGCCGGAATTGGCCGACAGGATAATCCAGTTGATAGAAGATGACGAACTGCGCAAAAAAATGGGACAAAAGGCCAAAATACATTCGGAACGTTTTTCCGAACCGGTTATTATGGCTCAATGGGATAGGCTATTTAATAATTTGCTAAACGAAAAATCATGAGAACCATTGTAATATCGGCGGTTAATCTGACCAAAGGAGGCACTCTTACTATTTTACGGGAGTGTTTACGGTATTTATCGGAATTGTCGGAAACAGGCAATTATCGTATTGTGGCATTGGTTCATCGAAAAGAATTGGCCAACTTCCGGAACATCGAATATATAGAGATGCAATGGCCTAAAAAAAATTGGGCGAACCGGCTGTGGTGTGAATATGTAACAATGAAAAAAATATCTGTGAAATTATCGCCGGTCTACTTATGGCTTTCTTTACACGATACAACCCCTAATGTCCTGGCTGAAAAACGAGCGGTTTATTATCATAATTCACTTCCTTTTTATAAATGGAAAATGAAGGAGTGGCTGTTTACCCCGAGAATTGTATTGCTGGCATTATTTTCCAAATACATATACCGGAAAAATATTCATGAAAATACATACCTCGTTGTACAACAAGAGTGGATGAAGAGAGCGCTTATTCATTTATTCAGATTGCGGGAAGAAACCATGATCGTCGCTCCTCCATCCTCAACAGATAAGAAAACGGACGATTTCCCCATGAACAACCTTTCTGAGGAAGGAAACTATTCGTTTTTATTCGCATCTTACCCCGATAGCCATAAAAACTTTGAAGTGATTTGTCAAGCCGCCGAAATATTGAAAGAGCAATTGGGAATTGAAGATTTTAAAGTCTATCTTACGATAAAAGAAGAAGATAATGCCTACGCCCAATGGCTGTTTCGCAAATGGGGAAAAATTCCAAATATTGAGTTTATCGGATTTTTAGACAGGAAATCTTTGTATGAATACTACAATCAATGTAATTGTTTGATTTTCCCGTCGAAAGTTGAAACATGGGGATTGCCGATAACGGAATTTGCTGCTTTTCATAAGCCTATGTTACTGGCCGATCTGCCTTACACACACGAAACGGCAAGCGAATGCAATCAAGTCGCCTTTTTTAATCCGGATGACCCACATGCACTTGCCGATAAAATGAAAAGGTTGATTCAAGGAGATGACCGTTTTCTGGTAACTGCGGAGAAAGTGATCATTTCGCTTCCGGTGGCGAGGTCGTGGCAAGAATTATTTAATATTTTATTGGCATGAAAATTCTTCAAATAGGCAAGTTCTATCCCATAAAGGGCGGAGTTGAAAAAGTAATGTACGGCCTGACACTGGGATTGTCCGGTAGAAACATCCGGTGCGATATGTTATGTGCAGGAATCGATCGACAAGAGTCCGGCATGCTGTTAATTAACAATTATGCTCGATTATGGTGTATGCCGACATGGCTAAAGCTGGCGGCGACTGCTATTTCACCGGCTATGATAATCAAATTACGTAAAATCCAACGCGAATACGATATCATTCACGTTCATCATCCCGACCCGATGGCTTGCCTGACATTGTTCCTTTCCGGATACAAGGGGAAAGTGGTGTTGCATTGGCACAGTGACATCTTAAGACAAAAGGCATTACTGAAATTATACCGGCCGCTGCAACGATGGATGATCGGACGGGCCGATGTGATTGTGGGAACGACCCCTGTTTATGTACAACAGTCGCCGTTTTTGCAACAAGTACAGGATAAAACAACTTATATACTCATCGGCATAGACGAAGTGAAGGTAGAAGAGGATGCGGTAATTCGGATCAAAGAACAATATGCCGGCAAGAAAATGATTTTTTCAATGGGACGCTTGGTAGAGTACAAAGGCTATGAATACCTGATAAAAGCGGCACGATATTTGCATGAGGATTATGTAATTTGCATAGGAGGAAGCGGACCGTTAAAGGATGATTTGAAGCAAATAATTGACAGTCAAGGATTAAATAAAAGAGTCAAGTTGATAGGATTTATTCCGGAGAATGAAGTAGCGGCTCATTTCATGGCCTGCGATGTATTCGTTCTGAGTTCAATATGGAAAACAGAGGCTTTCGGCATTGTGCAAATCGAAGCTATGTCGTGTGGAAAACCGGTAGTGGCTACCTGTATTGAAGGATCGGGAGTAAGCTGGGTGAATAAAGACGGCGTATCGGGTTATAATGTCGAACCGCAAAATGCAGAGGCATTGGCTGAAGCTATTCGGAAACTTCTGTCCGATTCGCAATTGTATGCGAAATTTTCGGCGGGAGCGCGTCAACGCTACGAAACGTTGTTTACGCAACAAAAAATGATTGATAACTGCTTAAAGTTATATAATGATCTACTTGAAAACGGAAAAGCATGAGTAGTATGGACCAAAGGATAATTTCCTTCCCGAATGAATTGTTTTTCAAGGAAGTGAAGGCGTTGCTGGATGAAGGACAATACGTTCGTATTACAGTGAAAGGAAGAAGTATGCGGCCCTTTCTACAAGATGGCGATACAGTAGTCTTAGCGCCGGTAGATGGTCGTTCGATTCGTTGGGGAACGATTGTTTTAGCTCGTACCGACCTTTGCGGCATTGTCTTGCATCGCGTGGCATGGATGCGTAAGGGTAAAATTTGGCTTATGGGCGATGCCCATTTCCGGCAACGGGAACAAACGGTGAAGAAAGATGTTTTGGCTATTGTGGTGGGCGCAGAAAAGGATGGGAAAAAACTGAAATTGGATTCATTCGGCTCAAATTGCGCAGTAGTGCTATGGTTCCTGTTATTGCCGTTCAGGGGATATGTATTAAGGGTATATGATCGATTGAATCAAAAAAAGAAAAAGGGATGAGAATAAAAGAAAATCTAGTTTTACGCCGTATTGGCAGCGAGTATATCGTTATTGTTCCCGACGAAGGGCAGGTGGATTTGACGGAAGTTTATACACTGAACGAAACATCGGTTTGGATATGGGAACAGTTGAAAGATGAAGATTTTACTGTTGAACAAGTAACGGAACTGCTACTGCAACGTTATGATGTGGATAAGGAAAGTGCGATGAACGATGTGCTGGAGTTGATAGATATTTTTAGAAAAGGAGGATTGATTACGGAAAACTGAATATCATGGAATGGAATGTAACATATAAAGCTTTTTTCGCACTTCTCCGGGCCGGATTGTGGAATCGGGAACCGGACGACGGATGTTTTCCGTTAAGTCCGGAAGTCTGGGAACAGGTTTATAGGTTAGCACATCAACAAACAGTGCAAGGAATTGTCTACGACGGGATAATGCACTTGCCGGACAACTATTTTCCTTCAAGGGATTTATTGTTGAAATGGGTAGTTTCGGTCAATGCCATTGAAGATCGGAATAAGCGGATGAATCGAGATGCCGGTGAACTTTATTCGTTTTTTTCCAAAAATCAGATTGAAGTTTTTTTAGTGAAAGGGCAAGGATTAGCATCTTGTTATGATAATCCGTTGCATCGTGTGTGTGGAGATATGGATTGGGTTTTTCCGGATAAGGAACATTTCAACCGGGCTAACCGATTGATAAAGGAACGCGGGATAAAGGTCGAAACGCAGCCCGGATTTGACACGTGTTATACATGGAGAGGATTTCTGATAGAGCATCACCGGCGCATGTTGGATATTAATAACCCATTTTCTTACAGTTATTTGAACCGCATACAACAAAAGGAATACAGCCATTCCATTTACCTGGAGGTCAATGGACAAAAAATACCCACTCCCTCTCCCCTGTTAACATACTTGTCCGTTAATACGCATATTATGAGGCATCTACTGGCATTCGGAATCAATGTGCGTCAATTATGTGATTCGGCGCGTATATGTTACGCTTATCAGGACAGGACAGAAGGGAAAGTGATGAAAGAAATATACAATAAACTGGGGATTTACAATTGGATACAGCGATTGAACCAGTTATCGGTAACTTATTTGGGAATGCCGGAAGAATACCTGCCTTTTCCATTAGCGCCGCAACAAAACGCGGATGAAATGATGATGGATTTTTTACATGGTGTAGATTACGGCTTTTATATCAATGCTCGATCGGGACGTTTGAAAAGGAAGTCGGTATTCCTTGACCTGCTGGTCAGGTTTGCCCGTTACGTCCGTTATGTACCGGGGGAAGCCTGTTGGTTTCCGATAATACACGGTTATTCGCATATTAAAAATTGGTTTGATCGATGAACGACAGTATAAAACAACAGTTGGCTTGGGCTTGGTCCGTAACTGCGGGTTACCGCGGAAAGATCGGCTTATACATGCTTCTGGAACTTGTCAACGTAGTTCTGGTTTTATACTTTGTTTATTGTTCCAAAGAAGCGATCGATATTGCGATGCGGGTAATTCCCGGAAACCTGAGGTGGACGTTGGTGTGTATTGTGCTTTCCGTTGTGCTTGCGGTTGTAACAAGCATGTTGGCTTCGTGGACGGGCGAGAATACTAAAAACGGATTAACCAAGAGCCTGCAAAACGACCTTGCCCATTCGCAAATGCTGATATCGTGGAGAATAAAGAAACGTTGGCATACGGGCGATTTAATGGTGCGCCTCACTTCCGATTGCCCCGAAGTAGTGCAGATGCTGGTTTATACCTTTCCTTCACTGCTAGTTACATGTGTTAAATTGTTGGCTTCGCTCACTTTCCTGTGGGTAATGGATCCATTGTTGGCGCAGCTTATACTGGCTATTTCACCTTTGTTCCTGTTCTCAAAAATTTACTATAAAAAAATGAGATGGATCAGTAAAGCGGTTAAACAGGCCGAAAGTTACTTGGGAACTGTCTTGCAGGAAAACTTAAAACATCGCTCGCTGATTCAATCGTTGTTGTTTACGAAAGCCAGAGAAAGTAAATTGACGGATGCCCAGGAGTCAATCTTTCAGAGAAAAACGCAGCAATTGCGATTTTCGACTTTGACTCAGGGAGTTTTAAAAATGACTTTCAACGGTGGATACCTGTTGGCATTCCTGTGGGGAATCTACCGTTTACATGCCGGACAAATTTCGTATGGTACTATGGCGGCTTTCCTGCAATTAGTAGGCCGGATTCAGATGCCGATTTTTTCCATAGTTGCCTTTTTACCGGTTGCCCTCCGTTGGCGGGCATCCATAGAACGGCTAATGGAACTGTATGAGGGAGAACGGGAACAGTATGACAATCCCATTCAATTGCATACGCCGCATTCCTTGAAATTACATAACGTTTCTTTTCAATACGACGAGGTGGAAGTAATAGACCGGATGAGCGCAGTGTTTCAATCAGGCCTTCCTACAGCTGTAACAGGCGCCTCGGGAAAAGGAAAAACGACCTTGATACGGCTTATTCTGGCTTTAATCAAACCGGATAGCGGAAGTTTAACCTTGACGCAAGATGGCGTAAGTCATGAGGTATCTGTGGTTACGCGCAACAATATAGCGTATGTGCCGCAAGGAAATACGTTGTTTTGTGGAACCATTCGCGAAAACTTATTGCTCGCTGACGCCCTGGCGTCGGAAAAATGTATCGATGAAGCCTTGAGAACCGCTTGTGCGGAGTTTATTTATGCCTTTCCGAACGGAATGGATACGGTGATAGGAGAATCAGGATACGGTCTTTCCGAGGGACAGGCTCAGCGTATAGCCATAGCGCGTGCTTTGCTTAGCGGAGGTAGTATTTGGTTGTTTGATGAACCTACTTCCGCTCTTGATTCGGATACGGTAAAGCAGCTCATTTCTAATTTGTTGAAAGCAGGGAAGGACAAGATATTAATTTTTGTAACACACGATCACCAATTGACGAAAGCATGTTCGCAAGTAGTTCAATTGAATTAAATAAAAGAAAGAAGATAATGAATCAAAAGTCATTACAGGAAGAAGAGCGTTTTTGGTTTTGTATAGCCGGTCATTTCATGGAATTGGTTGTTCCGCGTACATTCGATTGGGAAGGGTTGTTGCTTTCGTTCAAGCCTTTCAAATCTTATGCCTCCAACGGGAAAGTTGCGATGTGTTCGATACGGGTGGTAGAGCAACCGATAGCGATCGAACAGGATTCGGCCAAAGTGCTGAACGAAGTATCGGATGTGCTGGGACATTGGTTTTGCCTGAAAGAAACGGAACAAAATTACATTTTTGATATTGAATTTATTGAAAAAGGGAATCGTTACCGGATGGTATCCGATAAAATGTTTTCAACCGCTACGGCATATATCGATCGGAAAGACCCTGTTGCAGGTATTGTATTGTCGTCGTTTTTGATGATTGCATTCGCCCAGTCGGCGGTGCTTCACAAAACACTTTTGATACACTCCTCCGTCATTGAAAAAGATCGGAAAGGCTATGCCTTTTTAGGAAAAAGCGGTACGGGAAAAAGCACGCACAGTTCTTTGTGGTTACGTTATATAGAAAACACCGACTTGCTCAATGACGATAATCCGGCTATCCGGATAGAAGAGAATGGAAATGTGTATGTATATGGCACTCCATGGAGCGGGAAAACCCCTTGCTATAAAAACCGCAGGGCAGAATTGAAAGCGTTGGTTCGTCTTGAACAGGCGCCGGAAAACCATTTTATATGGAAAGAAGGTGTAGATTCCCTGATTACTCTTTTGCCCAGTTGCTCATCCATGCGATGGAATACCTTATTGTATACGGGTATGTGTAATATATTGGAAGAAGTTATCGACAAAGTGAAAGTAGGTTACTTGAAATGTTTGCCTGATAAAGATGCGGCGTTAGTGTGTTATAAAGAAGTGCAACAAGTATAAATTATAAAAGAAATGTATGGTATGAAAAAGTTAGTATTTGTATGGATGGTATGCGGTCTGGCAATGACTTCGTGCTTATCTCCCAAGGTGATCTATCTGAAAGATATGGAACCGGATTTCTTGTATTCTTTAATCGAAAAAACGGAATTGAAGATCAAACAAGAAGATAGACTCCGGATTACAATCAGTTCCAAGAACCCGGAATTATCCGCGCCATTTAATCTGGGAGTCTTCGGTTACCAGGTGAATGTAGACGGAGAAGTCCGGACGACAGCTAGTCCGGTGATGCAGGAAAGTGGGTATGAGGTAGATCCCCAAGGTAATATAGAGTTCCCTGTTTTGGGGACACTGCATGTGGAAGGATTGACCCGGCAGGAACTGTCCGGTTTTATTAAAACGCGTTTGAGAGAAGATGGATTGATAAATGACGTTATAGTAACGGTCGATTTCCTGAACTTAAAAATAATGATGATGGGCGAAGTGGGCGGCGTAGGTATATTATCGGTACCGGAAGGCCGGATTACATTGCTGGAAGCCATCATGCGGTCGGGCGGTTTAACCCCCAATGCGTCGCTTGGGGAGGTAGCCGTGATACGTGAACAGGATAACGGTCGTGTGATGTTGATGAATGACTTACGTACCGTAGAGGTATTTAACTCTCCCTCTTTTTATCTGCAACAAAACGATATTGTATATGTAAAACCGAAAGCAGGCAGGCCTTCGGAAGGGGAACAGCGTGCATGGCAATTATGGTCGATTTTGTTAAGTTTAGCCGGTACGTCTGCTACCATTTTACTGTTAATACAATATTACCAAAGATAATGATTATGGATACACAAAATATATCGCCCGTCCGCATTGCTGCGGATGAAAAATCGGTGAATCTCGTGGATATATTCATGTATTTACTCGTTCACTGGAAATGGTTTGTCTTTTCCTTGTTGATATTCGGATGCTATTTTGGATACAAATATAGCAAGACCCCCTTTGTCTATAACCGTTCGGTAACGATTATGGTGAAAACCCCGGCCAATACTCAGGCTACAATGCGACTGAACCGTTACAATAGCTTTTCAGCGCCGGTGAATGTAGCAAGTGAAATATTACAATTTAAATCGAAAGAATTGATGCGCCGGTCGATTGATAATCTTCATACGGATATTAGCTATGTAGTTCAAAACGCATTAAGAAAGAATGAGCTTTATACAAAGTCGCCGATAAGGGTTTCTTTCCTGGATACTCAACCGGAAGATTACTATGCTTTATCGGTCATTCCATTCAGCAATAGCGAGGTAGAGCTTTCTATTTCTTCGGGATTGAAACAAACTATAAAAACCATTGTTCCTCTGAACGATACGGTAAGTACTTTTGTGGGGCGGTTGGTTATACAGCCATCGGTGTATTATAGTACTACGTGGTTGGGTAAAACAATCAAGGTTACTAAATACCCGAGGGAGCGTATGGTGTCTTATTTCTTATCTGGCTTTGCAGCCAAACAGTTACAAGAAGATGCCTCCATTCTGAGCATATCGTTGACGGATAATTCCGCATTCCGTGCTGCAGATATGCTGAACATGATGGTAACGGTATATAATGAAGAAGCGATTGCCGATAAGAACCGGATAGCCGTGAATACGGCGGGCTTTATCCATAGTCGGTTGGAGATTCTCGAAAAGCAGTTGGGAAATGTGGAAACAGATATCGAAAAAATGCAGAAAGCCAACGAGGGACTTGACATCAGTACTGTTACCCAAATGTATCTATCCGACAACATGGCCTATAAGTCGGCCATAAAAGAACTTGACTCACAGTTGAGTATGGTGAAATTAATCAAACAGTACATGTTGGACGAAAACAACGTAAGCGACCTGATACCCGACAATACGGGTCTCGTCGAAATTAACATCGATAACCAGATTACGCAGTACAACAATACCGTCATGCGGCGAAACAAATTGCAGGAAGGCAGCAGCGATAAAAATCCGGTCGTAGAAGAATTGAACAGTTCGATTCGGCTCATGAAGCAAAATATCCTCAAATCGGTAGACAACACGATTTACGGTTTGAACATGAAAAGGCAGAACTACGACAGCCAAAGGAATCAAGTACTGAGTAAGATTTACTCCGTTCCCGAAAAGCAGCGAGAAATGCTTTCTGTCGAGCGGCAGCAAAAGATAAAAGAAGAACTTTATCTCTTTCTGCTGAATAAACAGGAAGAAAATCTGCTTAATCAGGCCATGGTCGATGATAATGCACGGGTTATCGATCCGGCGTCGGGAAGCAATGCCCCGGTGTATCCGAGTAAATATAAGCAATTAATATTGGGAGTGAGTTGCGGAATAGTTGTACCGGCCATCATTTTATTGTTGATGTTAATGCTGGATACGCGGGTACATAGTAAAAAAGAGGTGGAAAATGCAGTCAGCGCTCCATTTCTGGGTGAGATACCGTTTAGTCCGAATGTTACTAAACAGCAAATTTGCGTGTCGGCAAAAGGATTTGATATATTGACAGAAGCTTTCCGTATGTTGAGAACCAACTTGCACTATATGATTCGTTCCAAAGAACAAAAGGTCATCTCCGTAATCTCTTTCCAACCGGACAGCGGTAAAACATTTACTGCTATTAATTTGGCAGTGAGTCTTGTCCAGACGAATCGCAAGGGAATATTAATGGATCTGGACTTAAGAAAGGGAACCATGAGTTCGTATTTTAAAGAAAAACAGGGAATAGGAATGGCCAATTATTTAGCCGACCAATCATTAACGCCTGATGATGTTATTGAGAAAAATGCCGTTTGTGAAAATCTGGATTTGATTAGTATTGGAGCAATTGCCCCGAATCCGACCGAATTGTTATTAAGTAATCGTTTGGACGAATTGATAATAGAACTTAAAAAGCGGTACGACTTTATCATGTTGGATAGCGCACCTATAGGTTTGGTTGCAGATGCTTTCGTAGTCAATCGTATAACCGATATGAATATCTTTATCGTTCGCGCCGGAAAATTTGATCGTAGACTATTGCTTGAGTTGGAAAATCTGTATATCCAGAAAAAATGGAATAATATGGGGGTAGTCTTAAATGCCGTTAAGAAAGACAGAGGCTATGGTTATGGCTATGGTTATAGTTATGGTTACGGCTATAATTATGGCTACAGTTACGGTGAAAAGAACACAAAGAAGACTATAATCGGTAAACTTTTTAAAACAATAAGATAACATAAGAATAGCTATGTTGACGGGAAAGAAAATCGTTTTGGGCATTACCGGGAGTATCGCTGCGTATAAAGCGGCCTATTTGTGTCGTGCATTAATCAAAAAAGGAGCTGAAGTTCAAACAGTCATCACTCCGGCGGGGAAAGAATTTATTACCCCGGTTACTTTATCCGCACTAACGCACAAACCGGTGGTCAGCGATTTTTTTTCCGCCAACGATGGAACGTGGCACAGTCATGTCGATTTAGGCTTGTGGGCCGATGCGATGCTGATTGCTCCCGCCACGGCTTCCTCCATTGGAAAGATGGTCAACGGCATTGCCGACAATATGCTGATTACCGCTTATCTGTCCATGAAAGCGCCGGTGTTCGTAGCTCCGGCCATGGATTTGGATATGTATGCACATCCAAGTACCCAACACAATTTAGACCGGCTGAAATCCTTCGGCAATCATATTATTGAACCTGCTACCGGTTATTTAGCCAGTTCGTTGGAAGGAAAAGGCCGGATGGAAGAACCGGACGCCATTGTGCGGGCGCTGGAAGATTTTTTTGCGCGGAACGAACAACTTTCCAAAAAAAAAATCATAATAACAGCCGGTCCCACGTATGAAAAAATCGATCCGGTACGTTATATAAGTAATTATTCGTCCGGGAAAATGGGATTTGCCTTAGCGGAAGAATGCGCTTTGCGGGGAGCGGAAGTCATTTTGATAAGTGGGCCGGTGCAGTTAGATGTTATTCATCCGAATATCCGACGAATCAATGTGGAATCGGCGGAAGAAATGTATCGCGCGGCTTTGAAATATTTTCCGGCGACAGATGTGGGGATTCTTTGTGCGGCCGTGGCCGATTATAGACCTTTGCTGTATTCTGAAAATAAATTGAAACGGAAAAACGGCGAAAGTGTAGTTTTGGAATTAACACCCAATCCGGACATTGCAGCGGCTTTGGGAACAATAAAAAAACCGGGACAGCGGCTCATCGGGTTTGCTCTGGAAACAGACAATGAAAGAATGCATGCCGAAGAAAAATTGCGGAAGAAAAATCTCGATTTCATTGTGTTAAATTCGTTGAACGATACAGGTGCAGGATTCCGGGGCGATACCAATAAGATAACGATTCTGGATACGCACGGGAATGTGAAAGAGTTTCCGTTGAGGACGAAAAAAGAGGTTGCAAAAGATATTATTGATGAAACAATTAATTAAATAAAAGAATATGGGAAAGGTTTTGAAGGAAGAGAAAAGAGTTTTAACCCAGTATCCCAACAAAATGGATATATGACATTCGACAGTCCGCTTCGGAAAAGCGGATATATGACTGTTGAAGAAAATTTGACAGATACAAAAAATAAAACTAAATGAACAGCTTAATTAAAATACTGATTTTCTGTCTTGCCGTTACAATGCCACTGCAAGCCCAGGAACTCAATGCCCGAATCAGCGTCAACAGCGAACGCATTCAGGGAACGAACCGGAATATTTTTACTACTATGGAACGCGCTTTGACCCAATTTATTAACAGCACAAAATGGAGTGCTGCCCCTTTCTCCACCAACGAACGGATCGACTGTTCGTTTTCCGTCATTATACTCGAACAGCCGGCCGATAATACATTCCGCGCCGAACTGCTGGTACAATCCAGCCGACCGGTCTATAACTCGTCCTATATAACCAACACACTCAATTACCGCGACACCAAATTCGATTTTGAATACACGGAAAACGCTACGATCCAAATGCAACAAAATACGCTAAACAGCAACCTCGAAGCCGTTATCGCCTTTTACGTCAATCTGATTCTGGCTTTGGATTTCGACAGTTTTTCCCCGGCGGGCGGAAGCGTCTTTTTCCGTCAGGCACAGCAAATTGCTACCATGGCGCAATCGGCCGGTTGGAACGGGTGGTCTGCTTTCGACGATTCAAAAAGCCGCGGCTCAATGATTACCGCCTGTTTGGACGAATCGTTGAAAAACTATCGCGAATTGTGGTACACCTACCACCGGAAAGGGCTGGATGAAATGGCTGCCAATCCCGACCGCGCCCGGATGACTGTCTTAAGCGTCCTCCCGGCCTTGAAAGAAATGCGTCCAATTCGTTTCTCGGAAATCTTGTTGCAACTGTTTGCCGACGCCAAATTAGACGAACTGGTTTCCATTGCCGGGAAAACGACTGCCGATGAAAAGAAAGAACTCTACGACTTGCTGCGAGGTATTTATCCGACCATGTCGAGCCAGTTGGAACCCTTGAAAAAGTAAGTACCAAAATGTTGAAACAGTTAACCATACAAAATTACGCACTCATCTCGAAATTAGAGATTGATTTTTCGCGGGGAATGTCTGTCATTACCGGTGAAACCGGAGCCGGAAAGTCCATTATTATCGGCGCACTGTCGCTGATTCTGGGACAACGGGCGGACGCCAAATCCATCAAACAGGACGAAGAGAAATGCCTGATAGAAGGTTTATTCGATATTTCGTCCTACAATCTGGAATCCTTTTTTACCGAACGCGATTTGGAATACGACGCTCACAATTGCCTGCTGCGCCGCGAAATCTGGCGTTCGGGTAAATCCCGCGCATTCATCAATGACAGTCCGGTGGGACTAAACGATTTAAAAGATCTGGGCACTTTCCTGATCGACATCCATTCGCAACACCGGAATTTGTTGCTGGCCGATAATACCTTTCAATTACAGGTAGTGGATGTATTGGCCGCCAACCGATCGTTGCGGGAAACGTACAAAACGGCTTACCTGCATTTTTTGTCCATCCGTAAACAATTGCAGGAACTGACGGAAAAGGCGCACACACACTCTTCCGAACAGGATTACCTGCGTTTCCAGTTTCAACAACTGGATGAGGCCAAGTTACAGGCCGGCGAACAGGTCGAACTGGAGAACGAATCAAGCACACTGTCGCACATCGAAGAAATTAAAAACGGGATGTATGCCATCGAACACTTGCTATCGTCCGACGATAAAGGCATTATCGTTTCCTTGAAAGAAGCGTTGACTGCTGCGCAAGCCATTCACAAACTGTATCCCACCGCCGACGAAACGATCGAACGCCTGAAAACGGCTTATCTCGACTTAAAAGATTTGCTGCCGGATATCGGCAACCAACAGGAAAAATTAGAATGGGACCCGGAACGACTGCAATGGGTCAATCAACGCCTCGATTTACTTTATTCGCTGCAACAAAAGCACAAAGCCGCTTCCGTAGAAGAATTAATCGACTTACAAAACCAGCTGAAAACCCAGTTGGAAGCAATCGAAAATTACGACGAAGCCATTGCCAAAATCCGCCGGGAATTAGAAACAGCAGAAACCAACGTCTTGCACTTAGCCGGCGAATTGACGAAAACCCGCACCCAGGCGGCTACACACTTGGAAAACCGTTTGGTAGAACAGGTAAGTCTGCTGGGAATGCCTTTCATGCAATTCATTTGCTCCATCACTACTAAAAATGCTCCTGACTCCACCGGTTTGGACGATGTGGCTTTCCTCTTCTCGGCCAACCGGAATGTTTCGGCTAAACCGGTAGCGCAAATAGCTTCCGGGGGCGAAATCTCCCGTTTGATGCTGGGTATCAAAGCACTGATTGCCGGAGTTTTGAACCTTCCGGCCATTATTTTCGATGAAATAGATACGGGAGTATCGGGCGAAATAGCCGATAAAATGGGAGGTATTATGCACGATATGGGGCAAATAATGCAGGTAATTGTCATCACACATCTACCCCAGATTGCCGCCCGGGGCGATTCCCATTTCTTTGTCTACAAGGAAGAAAACGATGTAACGGAAACACGTATCCGTCGCCTGTCGCCGGAAGAACGAATCAAAGAAATCGCCCAAATGCTGAGCGGTTCCGAACTAACAGACGCCGCCATCGCAAACGCTAAAGAATTATTAAAATGAAAGAAACAGAAATGATATTCGGCACCCGCGCCGTCATCGAAGCCGTTCAAGCCGGCAAAGAAGTGGATAAAATATTAATGCGAAGAGATCTGCAAAATGATTTGTCCCGCCAACTGTTCAATATCGTAAAAACAACGCACATCCCCATCCAACGGGTGCCGCAGGAGAAATTAGACCGGTTGACTCGTAAAAATCATCAGGGAGTTATCGCATTTATTTCGGCAGTAACCTACCAAAAATTGGAAGATATAGTCCCTTTCCTCTACGAAGAAGGCAAAAATCCCTTCATTCTTTTATTGGATGGCATAACCGATGTCCGTAACTTCGGCGCCATTGCCCGTACCTGCGCCTGCGCCGGGGCGGATGCGATTGTGGTTCCTGCCCGCAACAGCGTTTCGGTCAATGCCGATGCTGTAAAAACTTCGGCCGGCGCTCTGCTGTCGTTGCCGGTTTGTAAGGAAAATAGCATTACCGACGCCATCAAATACTTACAAAATTGTGGTTACCGCGTTTTTGCAGCGACCGAAAGAGCGGAGAAAACCTATACTCAAGCCGATTATTCCACGCCGACCGCTATCGTAATGGGTGGCGAAGACAACGGCATTTCTTCCGAAAACCTGCGGATATGCGACGAATGGGTAAAGATTCCTTTACTGGGAACCATCGCTTCACTGAATGTATCGGCGGCAGCCGCGGTATTGATGTATGAGGTGGTTCGGCAACGGGGATAATATTGCCGTTGGACAATTACTTTATTTGTATTACTCTTTCATTAGATTCTCTGTAGGGAGAAAAAAAGGCATCATCCCATGGTAGCTGTTCCCAATCAAAATAAATATATACCCGTTCCACCTGCTCCATTTTTGAATGTAGCTCTATAGGTAAGGGCCAAATAGAATGAGTTGTAAATAAATCCGGACGAATAAAACTGAGATAAGATTTCTTTGATCCCCAGTTTGTAATGACGAGGGACTTTTCCGGAACAGACGAAAGTTCTTGAATGATATCGGCGCGTATCTTGCGGTATCCATTAATACCTACCTCCTGTTTGTAAAAACTCAGTTCTTGAATGATACCGGTGTGTATCTTGTTAAAACCAGTAATACCTCCTTCTTGTTTGTAAAACCGTTTGACCACAGAATAAACTTCCGGCAGAGAATAAGAAAAAAGCGAAGCGGAAATACAGATAAGCAGGACATACTTTATACAAGTGGAATTTATTTTCTTTACCCATGCGGATCGATAATTTAAAATTAGGGATACAATTCCAAGAAAAAGAAGTCCGGATGCAGGAAACAACAAGCGAAAATCAAAACCGTCAAAGGCAGCGGAAAAACGCATAACAACAATAGAACACCAATATAAAAAGCCAATGGATAAAAAGCAGACTGCCTGTACTGAAAAATAACGCTTAATCTTTGTACGGAAGCGAAAAAGCAAAAAACAGCCTACCACACTAAGCGTAATAAGTAGTCCGTAATTCATGGCAAAAAACGAGTAAAACACATTCCGTATTTCCATAAGAGAACTAATGCACAGAAGCATAAATACTCTCAAAGGATGTTCTACCGTAGGGATGCGTTCCATACCAGTGATATAACCGCCTTTGGTCTTATTGATATAAAGATACGCTATGATGACGGTGGCGGCAATAAGCGCTGCTCCGATCAATAAAACACTTTTTTTTATGTATTCCTTTTTTGCTTTTGAAATACCCGCAATAAGATAATAACCCGCCAAAAGTCCGATTACACCGATGGAGAAAGTTCCTATATATCTGGAAAAAAACAAGAAAAGAGATGCCAGGCAAAGACTGATATAATGTCGGAATTGTATTCGTTTGGATGCTACAATATCCATTATCGCAAAAGAAATCCATACCAGGCCAAGAATAAAAGGCTGTTCGCTCCATGTATACCAGAAAATCTGCAAGAAACCAAAATTGGTTACAATAAGTGCGTATACCCACGCTGTTTTCTTAAAACGAAAATAAAACAGAGTACATAAAATGGCTAAAAAGATAACCGAAAGTATTTTTGATGCCAAGTACACTTCCGCTCCGGTTACCAAAGATACCAAAGCAATCATTGCCGGATATCCAATGGGCCACATAGAAAAATACGTTGCCGTATCCCCGGCGGCAGTGTTTACATACAATCCATGCCCGTTGAGCAAAGATTGAGCCGCTCGCAAATAATGGGTCGAATCAGGTGAAATATACGTATTCAACCAGTACGATTGTACAAAAATAAGAAACGCTGTTGAAATGAATATACAAACAATCAAACAGTTATCATCTAACCATCTCCCTATTTCTCTGTTGCTTTTCGTCATTACTTTTAGTAGTTAAAAATCTTTTTTTGAATTACTAAAACAATGCAAAAATAATATATTTATTAATAATACGCAATTAAATACAAAAAATACTGACCAAATGATAAATAATCGCTCATTTTCACACAAACGAAAAATATCGTACCTTTGTCCCCGCTTATATAACTGAAAAATACAAGTGAAAAATAAACGAATCATATGGGTTATTTTAGTAACCATTCTATCGTTGCTGATTGCCGGTGCTGGTTTTTATATCATCCGGCAAAACGGCCAAATTCAGGATTTGGTAAAACAATCCGAACTCTACAAGGAGGAACTGGAAGACGAATACAACGACCTCTCCATTCAATACGAAGGCTATAAACTGCAGATAAGCAACGATTCGCTGATTGCCCAGCTGGAAACCGAGCAATTGAAAGTGCAACGCCTGCAGGAAGAACTCCGCACGGTAAAAGCAACCGACGCCCGGCGCATCAACGAGTTGAAAAAAGAACTGGAAACCCTGCGCACCATCATGCGCGGATATGTAGCCCAAATCGATTCACTCGATCGCCTGAATAAACAGTTAGTGCGGGAAAACCGCAACGTACAGGAAAAATACCAGGCAGCCACCCAATCGGTATCGCAACTGACGCAGGAAAAAGAACAGCTGATAGAAACCGTTCAAATAGCATCGAAGCTGGATGCAAGCAATATCACTGTCCGCGGCATTACAGATAAAAACAAGGAAACCGACCGGATTAAGAAAATGGACCAGCTGGAAATCCGGTTTACCATTAATAAAAACATTACGGCGCCGCCCGGCGAGAAAACCATTTACATCCGGATTCAGAAGCCGGACGACGATGTGCTGGTCAAGAATCCCGGCGACCGGTTTGCTTACGAAAACAAATCCATCCATTATTCCGCTAAACGTACCATCGAATATACCGGCGAGGAAACCCTCTTGAGTATTTACTGGAAAATCGAAGAATTTCTTTTGCCCGGTGTCTACCGCGTGGATATTTTCGCCGATGGAAACTTGATTGGACGGAAATCCTTTCAATTAGAAAAACAATGAAACAAAAACAATTCCGTTCGGAGCGACGCTACCGCTTTAAGCGTTTCGCCCGGAAGACCTGGTCGGTTTTCAACAGTATGCACAAAGCGGTAAGCATCGGCGTAGTGGCCGGTTGGGTATTAACATTCGCCCACACCACGCAGGCAGCGGCTCAAAGCCGGACAGCGCCTGACTCCATTACCGGTTGGGAGCGGGAACTGGACGAGTTGGTCGTTACTTCGTCGAAAGCGGAGTTGACGCTGCAACAAACCGCCAGGCTCGTTACCCTTATCACCCGGGTGGAAATAGAGCGACAGCCCGCGCAAAGCGTTCAAGATCTGCTGAAAAATGTCGTTGGCCTCGACGTCCGCCAACGGGGAAGCAATGGCGTTTTAGCCGGCGTTTCGGTGCGTGGCGGCACTTTTGAACAAACAGCCATCCTGCTCAATGGAGTCAATCTCACCAATCCGCAAACCGGTCATTACAATCTCGACCTTCCGGTCAATCTCTCCGACATCGAACGTATCGAAATCATTCAAGGACCTTCTTCGCTGCTTTACGGCGCAGGCGCTTTTTCCGGCGGCATCCATATCGTTACGAAAAAGAACAGTGATACCGGCGTTTACCTCAATCTGGAAGGGGGAATGTACAGTCATGCAGCCGCCCACCTGCGCGGTTCGCTGAAAAGCAGCGCTTCGGCACACAGCCTTTCGGCGGGTTACGCTTCTTCCAACGGCTATATGGCTAACAGCGACTACCAGCTGTTCTCGGCGCTTTGGCAAAGCCATTGGAATACGGAGGTCGCTACACTCGACTTCCAGTTCGGCATCAACGACAAGGCGTATGGCGCCAATACGTTCTACTCGGCCAAATATCCCAACCAGTTCGACGATACGCGTTCGGTCTTCGGAGCCATCAAAGGGGAAGCGGGCACCAAACTGAAACTCACTCCGCAACTGTACTGGAACCGGCACTACGACCACTACCAGTTGATCCGGAATACCTCGACCGGCGAGAACTTTCATCAAACCGATGTCTTCGGATTCAATCTCAATGCGCAATACCGGTGGGCGGCAGGCATGACCAACTTCGGCGGCGAAATCCGCAACGAAGGCATCCTGAGTAGCAACTTAGGCAAGGACTCCGTTTTCCATCAACCGAATTACAGGAAGACCGACAACCGGAGCAATATCCATTATTTCCTCGAACACACTTACCTGCACCGTGGATTGACGGTAAGCGCAGGCCTGCTCTTCAATTACAATACCGCATTCAGGAACGAGTCCGGCCTGTTTCCCCATATCCATGCGGCGTACTGGCTGACCGGCAACGTCAAACTCTTTGCTTCGTGGAACAAAGCCATCCGGATGCCGACCTTTACCGACCTTTCGTACCGGGGGCTGACGCATAGCGGCAATTCAAACGTTCAGCCGGAGAAGTCGGAGGCTTTCGACGCAGGCATTCAATACAATCGTCCTGTTGTAACGGCGTCGGTAAGCGGTTTCTACATGAAAGCCATCGATCCCATCGACTGGGTAAAAGCCCTGCCGGGCGATCCTTGGGAATCGCGCAATCTGGACAACTTCGCCAAAACAGGTTTCGAGGTCCATGCCGCCCTGCGGTTCTGTTCCTCTGTTTTGAATGTGGGTTACCGGTTGATGAATCAAAGTCAGAAAGATGCCGGTTGGATAACCTATTATCTCGATGATTACATCAAGCATAAATTCACGGTAGGACTTTCGCATCCCGTCTATAAGGGCATAAGCGCCGACTGGCAATTCCGCTGGCAAGAGAGGCAGGGGACTTATACGCAGTACGAAAACAACACATCGACCGGAAAAGAAGTGGCCTATCCCGCTTTCTCCCTGTTCGATCTCCGTTTGAACTGGCAGTTGCAGGATTTCAAGATTCACCTCACGGCCAATAACCTGTTCAATGTTGCGTATTACGATTTGGGAAATATCCCCCAACCGGGCTTTTGGCTGATGGGGGGCGTGAGTTGGACGGTTCGCTGAGCCTTATTCCGCTTTAACGATGCTGCCGGAGCCGGCCACTTTCTGATCTACCGATGCCGGATTGCCTTTGTAACGGATATCGCCCGAACCCGAAATCCGGGCATTCAGTTTTTTATCGACGTATGCCCGAATATCGCCCGAACCGCTGATGCGGCAATCTAAGTTTTCCACCAGGTAGTCGAATGCCTGAATATCGCCCGAACCGGCAATCGTGTATTGGGCATTTGTAGCAGCGCCTTTCAGGTTCACATCGCCCGAGCCGGCAATTTTCACCTGGAGCGTTTCGCAATAGAGGCTGTCGGTTTTGAAATCGCCCGAGCCGGCAATGGCAACGGTCAGGTTGCGGGCGTTCACGGCATTCTCTAAGAAAACATCACCCGAACCGGCGATGGAAACCTTGCTTAAACTCCGCGAGTTGGTATAGATAACCAAACGCGAAGGATGCAGGTTGACCTCCTCTTTTCGTTTGATAACTAATTGGCTGCCACGAACGAAAATGTCTACGACCTGCCGGATGTTTTCGTCCGTCGATACTTGTAAAAAAGGTTCGTCCTGCGAGATTTGCCGATAAATGACTTCGGCCGGAAGGCTCAATGCAATTTCGTTGTAATCGCCGATAGCGATTTCTTCACTGACAATCTGATGATTGCCTTTCAGGCTTTTCCCGAAATTGATGGTGCACGAATGGAACACCGGGAAAACGACAAAACAGCAAATGAATACGGATGTAAATTGTTTCATGATGAATACCTATTAATGATGCCACGTGATTTGTATTGGATGCAAAGATAATCAATTCGATTGACATTCGGCTCAAAAAAGTGTACGTGTGTGCAGAAAAACCGCTTAGCAGGATTTTATATTGCCACATATTTTGTATTTTTGCACAAAAATACTGAATGATGGTTAAGAACATACTGATTACCGGTGCGAAAGGCCAGTTAGGAAGCGAAATTCAGGAGATAGCCGCCCATTATCCCGGGTTTCATTTCATTCCGACCGATGTGGCGGAACTGGATTTGACGGACAAAGCGGCTGTCGAGAATTGTATCGCCACTCACAAAATTGATTATGCGATTAATTGCGCCGCCTACACGGCAGTAGATAAAGCCGAAACGGAAGTGGAATTATGTTATGCAATCAATCGCGACGCCGTAAAGAATCTCGCGGAAGCGGCGGCCGGCCGGGCGAAAATCATCCATATCTCTACCGACTATGTGTTTGACGGGCAATCGACCGTTCCTTACCGGGAAACCGACCCCATTCATCCGCAATCGGTGTATGGAAAGAGCAAACGGGCCGGAGAAGAAGCCCTGTTGAACGCCTGTCCCGAAAGCATTATCATCCGCACGGCCTGGCTGTATTCCGTTTACGGGACTAACTTTGTGAAAACCATGCTCCGCCTCGGCAAAGAGCGTTCGGATCTGAATGTCGTGTATGACCAACAAGGTTCGCCGACCTGTGCGGCGGATTTGGCGCAAACCATTCTTTCCGTGATTCTCCACGCTGAAGAAACCGGGAATTTCCCGGCCGGCATCTACCATTACAGCAACGAAGGCGTTACCACCTGGTTTGAGTTTACGAAAAAAATTCTGCAAATGGCGGGAATTACGACTTGCACCGTGCACCCGATACCGGCAAGCCAATATCCGGCCCCAGCGCCCCGACCGGGATACAGCGTTTTAGACAAGTCGAAAATCAAGGACACCTTTGGCATCGTTGTTCCCGAGTGGGAGCAAAGTTTGGAGCGATGCATTGAAAAAGGCAATCGCCCCATTGAAAAAAAACGGTACAAAATTTGTTGTATTAAATAGAAAACGTTACATTTGCCTCGGCAAAATGATCGGTAAATAGCGAAACAAGAAAATGTATCCATTAAAAAAACAGATTCCAAGCGCGGCATCCTTCCATAAATCCTGTTGGAGGAGTGTCGGGATGGGTTTTGACTTGACCGAATCCCCCCCCCATGTAATTGGGGATTAGTAAGTTATACAAGCATACGACCGGTTGAATCCGGCGAAAGGATTCTAACAAGTCCGTTCGGTAGTCTTCCTTATGGGAAGAAAAACCGGACGGGCTTTTTTATGTCCCGTCCCGGCGGGCTTGCCTTTGAATATTCCATAAAAAACAGATAAAGTATGAAAAAAAGGATGTATGTACCACCGG
>JAISYG010000109.1 GCA_031270075.1 Dysgonamonadaceae bacterium | reverse complement strand
GTTGATTATATCCATCGGCTTCTGCTTCGGACTGGTTGTGCTGGCTACCCATCTCGGCTTTTCGGCAGCGCTGGGAGCTTTCATCATGGGTTCCATCCTGGCGGAAACGATTGAAGGGGTACATATCGAACACCTGATAAAAAACATCAAAGACCTTTTCGGCGCCATCTTCTTTGTTTCCGTCGGAATGATGGTCAATCCCCAGGTTCTGGCCGAATACTGGGTACCGGTATTGGCGTTAACCCTCGTTACCCTTTTCGGAAAATCCTTCTTTTCGTCTGTTGGCGTTCTTCTTTCGGGACAATCGTTGAAAACCTCCATTCAATCGGGTTTCAGCCTGGCGCAAATCGGCGAATTTGCATTTATCATTGCCACTCTGGGATATACCTTAGGCGTTATGCGCGAATTTATTTATCCGATTATCGTAACGATATCCGTCATAACGACCTTTACCACGCCCTATTTCATCCGGCTTGCCCATCCGTTTTACGAATGGCTGAATCCCAAACTGTCCGTTAAATTCAAGACATTCCTCGAAAATTATTCTTCCGGCGGCAATTCGGTCAATTACGAAAGCGACTGGAAAAAATTATTGAAATATTACCTGACCCATATCGTCGTTTACAGTGTGATGCTTATCGCCATCATCCTGTGTTTTTCCCAATGGATATATCCCTTTACAAACGAAAAACTCTCCGGACTTCCCGGTTTATTACGGCATCTGATGGACGCTCTGTTGACAATCACGGCAATGATTCCTTTCCTTTTGGGGTTGATGACCAGCAATCGCAACATAAAAGAAATCGTCCGTAAATTCTACAAAGAAGAAAACCGTTTCAATCGAAGCGGTTTAACGACACTCATTCTCTTCCGCCTCTTTCTGGCCACATTCTTTGTGATGATTGTCTTATTTATTAATTTTCAGACTACTCCCGGACCGGTAGTCATCATTCTTGCATCGGCCATTGTCGTATTTATTCTTTGCGCCCGGAACCATTTCAAAGCGCACGGAATCATCGAAGACCGTTTCCTGTCTAATTTCAACCAAAAAGAAGAACACGAAAAGAAAAAAAATCCGTTGCGAAGTTCGATAAACGCCCAGTTATCCGACCGGGACATTCATTTGTCAATGGTAACCGTATCGGCCGATTCGCCTTTTATCGGGAAAAGAATCAAAGAATTAGACCTTCGCAAAAACTATGGCGTCAATATTGTGAAAATAACCCGCGGATGCAAAGAAATGTACCTTCCGTCCGGTGACGAATTCATCTATCCTTCCGATTCACTGGTAACTATCGGAACCGATATGCAAATAGTATCCTTCGCTAAAATGATGGAAGCCGATACGCAAAACAGTTACAAGGATGCGGAGAAACAGGAAATCACGCTTCTCCCTTTTGTTATAGAGGCCGATTCCGAACTGCTGGGTAAAAATGTGGCCGGCAGCGGCATCCGCAACCTGGACTGCATGATTGTAGAAATCGACCGGGGCAAAGAATCGTTCGTCAACCCCGACAATCAATTTGAATTTCAGGAAGGCGACCTGGTCTGGATGGTCGGACAAAAAGATAAAATCCAGCAAATGGTGTTGCACAAGACAGTCGCCGCACCCGCTGCCGACGACAAACCCTGAATGCGCCGCACGAGAAATGGATTACTTTCAGGCAGGTAAGTTTGCATTGTTCCTTGAAAAAACTTATTTATCTGCATCATGGGCAGCCCAATTTAGGGCTTTTCTTTCGCCCGCGTTTGGAAATCGCGCAATTTTCATGTAATTTTGCGCCCTAATTCATTGTATTAGAAAATATGGGAAAACAATTTGCCGAATACAACAAGCTGGATTTAGCGGAAATCAATCAGGAAATAAGAAAACGCTGGGAAGAAAACATGGTATTTCATCACAGTTTGGCCATCCGGGAAGGCGCTCCATCGTTCGTCTTTTACGAAGGGCCTCCTTCGGCCAACGGAATGCCGGGCATTCATCACGTCATCGCCCGCAGCATCAAGGATATTTTCTGCCGGTACAAAACCATGAAAGGCTTTTTAGTCAACCGGAAAGCCGGTTGGGATACGCACGGATTGCCCGTAGAGCTCGGCGTCGAAAAAGCCATGGGTATTACCAAGGAAGATATCGGCAAAAAAATCTCGGTCGAAGAATACAACGCCGCCTGTCGCCGGGCAGTCATGCAATACACCAAAGAATGGGAAGACCTGACCCATCAAATGGGCTACTGGGTGGATATGGACGACCCGTACATCACCTGCGATAACCGTTACATCGAAACGCTTTGGTGGTTGCTCAAAGAATTGTATAAAAAAGATTTATTATACAAAGGATATTCCATTCAACCCTATTCGCCCGCGGCGGGAACCGGATTGAGCACCCACGAACTGAACCAGCCGGGATGCTACCGCGATGTGAAAGATACGACTTGTACCGCCCAATTCAAAATCGTAAATCCTTTTCCGGAAATGGCCGCATTTGGAGAGGCGTTCTTTCTGGCTTGGACGACTACCCCGTGGACTTTGCCGTCGAATACTGCGCTTTGTGTCGGTCCGAATATCAAATACGTGGCCGTGCAATCCTACAATCCGTATACAGGAAAACCGATGACAGCGGTGATGGCCAACGATTTGGTATTTACCCATTTCAACGAAAAAGCGGTCGGCATTGCACTGGAAGACTACAAACCGGGCGATAAACTCATCCCCTTCCGCATCGTCGCTTCGTGGAAAGGCGAAGAGTTGGCCGGCATGGAATATGAACAGCTCATCCCCTGGGTCAATCCGGGGAAAGGCGCTTTCCGCGTCATTACCGGTGATTTTGTTACTACCGAAGACGGCACGGGAATCGTACACATCGCTCCTACTTTCGGCGCCGACGACGACCGCGTGGCCCGCATCCAGGGCGTTCCTCCCCTGATGTTGATTGATAAAGACGGCAACCAACGCCCGATGGTCGACCTAACCGGTAAATTTTTCCTGCTGGAAGACTTGGACAGATCCTTTGTGGATACCCATGTCAATGTTCCGCTGTATGCCGGATATGCCGGGCGTTACGTGAAAAACGCTTACGATAAGAACCTGAAAGAGAGCGATCCTACTATAGATATTGATATTTCCGTCATGCTCAAGCAGGAAAACCGTGTTTTCAGAATCGAAAAGTACACGCATACGTATCCGCATTGCTGGCGTACCGACAAGCCGGTGCTGTACTATCCGTTAGACAGCTGGTTTATCCGCACCACCGCCGTCAAAGACCGGATGATTGCATTGAACGATACCATTAACTGGAAACCGCAGTCGACCGGCTCGGGACGTTTCGGCAAGTGGCTCGAAAACCTGCAAGACTGGAATTTGTCGCGTTCGCGCTATTGGGGAACGCCCCTGCCCATCTGGCGCACGGAAGACGGTTCGGAAGAAAAATGCATCGGCTCCCTCGAAGAACTTTTCATCGAAATCGACCAGTCCGTCAAAGCGGGCGTAATGGCCGAAAATCCGTATCCCGACTTCAAAGCCGGCAACTATTCCGCTGAAAACTACGATACAAAGCATATCGACTTGCACCGCCCCTATGTCGACACTATTATCCTTGTTTCCGAAAGCGGCAAGCCGATGCACCGCGAAACCGACTTAATTGATGTCTGGTTCGACAGCGGAGCGATGCCTTTTGCACAGGTGCATTATCCGTTCGGAAATACAAACTTTGAAGCCGGCTACCCCGCCGATTTCATTTCCGAAGGCGTCGACCAAACACGCGGTTGGTTCTTTACCCTCCACGCCATCAGCGTCATGGTAAAAGATTCCGTAGCCTTCAAAAACGTCGTTTCTACCGGCCTGGTGCTGGATAAAAACGGCAATAAAATGTCGAAACGCCTGGGAAACGCCGTCGACCCGTTTGCCACCATCGCCACTTTCGGTTCCGACCCCCTGCGCTGGTATATGGTAACCAATGCCTCGCCCTGGGATAACCTGAAATTCGACCCGGAAGGCATCGAAGAGGCTCGCCGCAAATTTTTCGGCACATTATACAATACGTATTCGTTCTTTGCGCTTTATGCCAATGTGGATGGTTTCGACGGCTCGGAACCGGATGTCCCTTTTCAGGAGCGCCCCGAAATCGACCGCTGGATACTTTCCCTGCTCCATTCACTGATTCTGGAAACGGACGAACAGTACGCCGCCTACGAACCGACCCGCGCCGGACGCGCCATCAACGATTTTGTCAACGACAACCTCAGCAACTGGTATGTTCGACTCAACCGCAAACGTTTCTGGGGAGGCGGGATGAATGCCGATAAACTTTCGGCCTATCAAACGCTTTACTCCTGTTTGAAAACCGTAGCGCAGCTGATGGCGCCCATTGCGCCGTTCTATGCCGATAAACTCTATACGGATTTGATTCGGGACGAAAAATCCTCCGTGCATTTATCCGATTTCCCGAAAGCCGACGCCTCGTTGATTAATAAAGACCTGGAAGAACGGATGCAAATCGCTCAGGATATTTCCTCGATGGTATTGGCCCTGCGCCGGAAAGTAAATATCAAGGTGCGCCAGCCGCTGTCGTCCATTATGGTGCCGGTGATGGACGAACGTCAGAAAAAAGCCATCGAAGCGGTACAGGCATTGATTCTGAACGAAGTGAATGTGAAAACCATCCACTATGTCGACAATACCGCCGGTATTTTAGTCAAAAGAATCAAACCGGACTTCAAGAAATTAGGCCCGCGTTACGGCAAAATCATGAAAGATTTGGCGGCAGCTATCGCCGGATTATCGCAGGACGATATCCTCCGGCTGGAGCAATCCGGACGACTGGAAATCCTTGTCGCCGGACAAACCGCCGAAATCACAACCGGCGATGTGGAAATCCTTTCGGAAGATATTCCGGGCTGGCTGGTAGCCAACAACGGCAAATGGACGGTCGCCCTGGATATTACCGTTACCGGCGATTTACGGAAAGAAGGCCTCGCCCGCGAACTGGTCAACCGCATCCAGAACATCCGCAAATCCAATGGTTACGAAATTACGGACAAGATTGTTGTTACCATCCAACCGGACGAGCGGATAAACGAAGCGGTGGAAGAATACAAATCCTACATTGCCAATCAGGTGCTTGCTACCCATATTACAGTAGCACCGCTTACAAACGGCACAGAATTGGACTTCGATGATTTCAAATTGATAGTACAAATCGAACGTTTGGTCAATTGAAATAAATGCACTACTTTTGTGAATTAAAAAAATAAGGAACATTGTTATGAGCGAAAAAACGAGATACACAGATGCCGAATTGGAAGAATTCCGCGCCATCATTCTGGATAAATTGGAAACCGCAAAAAGCGATTACGATTTATTGAAAGCCACGTTGATGAATACCGACGGTAACGACGTTACGGATACATCCCCTACATTTAAAGTATTGGAAGAAGGCGCTTCCACTCTGTCGAAAGAGGAAGCGGGTCGGCTGGCGCAACGCCAGATGAAATTCATCCAGAATTTGCAGGCGGCTCTGGTACGCATCGAAAACAAGACTTACGGCATTTGCCGCGAAACCGGTAAACTGATTCCGGCCGAACGCTTGCGCGCCGTACCCCATGCCACATTAAGTATCGAAGCGAAACAAGGCCAGAAATAAAATGAAGCTATCCAAAGGCTATTGGGCAATTTCCGTCATTATTCTGATTTTATTGGCCGATCAGGCGCTAAAAATCTGGATTAAGACTCATTTGACGCTGGGCGAAGACATCCGGATAACCGACTGGTTCTATCTCCGCTTTGTGGAAAACAGCGGTATGGCGATGGGCATCGAAGTCATGGGGAAACTCTTCCTGTCTATTTTCCGCATTATCGCTTCGGGAGCCATTATTTACTACCTGGTACGTCTGGTAAAAAGAGATTTCCCGACAGGATACATTATTTGCGTTTCCATGATTTTTGCCGGCGCCATAGGGAATATTGTCGACAGCATCTTTTACGGCGTAATTTTCAGCGACAGTACGCCCTGGCACCTGGCCACCCTGTTCCCGCCCGAAGGCGGATACGGAACATGGCTGCACGGAAAGGTCGTAGACATGTTTTATTTCCCTTTATTTGAATTTACCTGGCCTTCGTGGATACCCTGGTTTGGCGGACAGGAATTTGCTTTTTTCCGCTATATCTTCAATTTGGCGGACGCCTCCATCAGTGTTGGCTTTGTGATGTTGCTGTTGTTTTTCCGGAACAAATTTTCCACAAGTTTTGAGAAATAGGCCATGCATTCCCGTGTGTTTGTTTATTGTTTGCTTGTTTTATTCGTAGCCTGTACCGCTAAACCGGCTTATGTGTTATCGGATAAGAAAATGGAAAATGTGCTGTTCGACCTCTACATTGCGCAAACGGAAATCAATGAAAATGCGGCGGTTTTTTACAACGATTCCGCTAAAAAACAGGAATTACTGCAAACGGTATTCAAAAAGCATAAAATTTCGCAGGCGAAATTCGATACTTCGCTGGTGTGGTACAATGCTCACCTGGACCGTTACATGAAAATAAACACGCAACTGACCGAACGATACGGTCGCCTGATCAACAAACTGCAAACCGAAATAGACCGGCAGAAAAGACGGCTACGCGTCGATACCCTTCAATTCGAGGATTTGAATCTCAAGGATTTTGTTACGCCTTCACTGTTCCCCTGGTTGACGGAAAATCCGATCGATTCGGTACTTCCGATCGATTCGGTACATCCGGTCCTTTTGCCCGATTCCGTCCGTCCCATTCCGGAAATGGATCCGGACACGCTTCCGGATACGCTTTCGGCGCCGGCCATCCGGTTACCGGAGCAGCAGCGAACTGTCCCCATAACTCAAAAAACGGAAATCATGCGCGAGAGCGAAATCGTAGATCCGGCGCCAATTGCCATCCGCAAAAGCCGAAACAAGCAAAAGTAAGGTGCTTTTCGGCTGGTGAAAATTGGTAATGATTCCTTTAACAAGCTTGAAATCGTAACCCGGAGCGATGAGGATTTGCGTGTGTGTAGTCAATACATCCAGATTCTTCCGGTTCATGTATTGCAGAACATTCCGCAAAGCACGGTCGACGGGAAGGGATGCGGAATCCGTACCGTAAGGCATCCACTGACCAACCGCTAATTGTGCCGGCTCCGCATCGGGATGCGTTTCCAAAATCAATCCGATGTAATACAAACTTTCCAGCGTTCGCACGGAAGTAGTGCCTACGGCATATACCCGGCCTTGCTTTTCCAACAATTGTTCAAGAGTCGATTGTTTGACGGAAAAACATTCCGCATGCATTTCGTGTCCGGCCAAAGTATCCGATTTCACCGGTTTAAATGTGCCTGCGCCTACATGCAAAGTCAGTTCTTCCAAACAGACTTGTTTCGCTTTCAGCTCGTTTAATATTTCCTGCGTAAAATGCAATCCGGCGGTAGGCGCGGCGACCGATCCTTTGATTTTGGAATAAACCGTCTGGTAGGTTTCTTTGTCGCTTTCTTCCGTTTTCCGGTTCAAGTAGGGTGGAATCGGCAATTCGCCGAGTTTTTCCAGGATGTCGGCAAAACTCCAGTCGGGATTATCCCATTCAAATCGTATCCAATGGGTTTCACCGTAATGGGCCAGTCGTTCGGCTGTGCACCGGACATTGTCTATCGTACAGTATACTTTTCCTTCTTTCCATCGCCTGGAATTTCCTACCAAGCAGATCCATGTACAGGAACGGTTTTGGATAAACGATTGGGCGTAACCGGCCGGTTCTTTCGGTTCCAGACAAAAGATTTCGATGGGAGCGCCGCTTTCTTTCCGAAAAATCATCCGAGCCTGTATCACTTGGGTGTTATTGAAGACCAGCAGGGCGTTTGCGGGAATGAAACGGGTGATACGGTCGAAAACGCTTTCGGTTATTTGTCCCTTGTCGTAAACCAATAATTTACTTTTATCGCGTTGCGGGAGCGGAAATTGGGCAATCCGTTCGCCGGGAAGTTCATAATCGAAAGCATCGATTGCTATTTCCTGCACCATTTAATTTTCAAATAATTCTTTCAAATCGATTTCTAACCCTTCAAAAATGCCGACGGGAACTTTGCCTGTAAATTCGTAAGCCTTTCCTTTATTGTATTTCCCGTTTTCCTGTAAAGTAAAAACGGTAATGCCCTTGTCGCGCGGAAACACCACCCAGTATTCCCTCACTCCCGACCGTTCGTACAAATCGAATTTTTCCCGTAAATCGCGGCGGGCAGTAGAGGGCGATTGCACTTCCACAATCAAATCCGGTGCGCCGATGCAACCGGCATTATCCAACTTGTCTGGGTCGCAAACCACACAGATATCCGGTTGTACCACCGTATCGATTCGCTCATTGGCGGTTTCACCGTTTCTCGGCAAACGGACATCGAAAGGCGCATGATATACTTCGCATTTCTTTTTCCTTCTTCGAATGGATTGGTGAAAAATGGATGCCAATTCGGTTGATAACAGTGCATGCCATCGGCTCGGAGCGCTAAACAAATAGGCTACACCGTCTATTAATTCTCTTCGCGATTCGTCGGCCCACGACAGATAATCGGCGTAAGTATAGCGAACCGGATTGCTTCTATCGTAGTCCGTGGGAGGATCTTTTACAACATACCTTCCGTTCAACTCGTCTGCTGTGGGATAGGGTTTGCTTTTCTTGTTCATGGGTTTGTTATTGTCATTTATTTCCGGCAAAGATAATCAAATTTTTCTACTTCGCCGTATCAATAAATCATATCTATTTGTCAATAGGCACTATGAATTTGATTCATATAATTTTTCATTGTATATTTGCAAAATATTACAATAAAAGATGAATACTTTTGTTATTATTAATACAATAAAAATATAAATTATGAGCACAAATGCAAAAAACAATGTAGGATTAGAGTTAGCCGCTACTGATCCGGTAATCGCAAAATTAAGTAATTTATTGGCAGATTATCAAGTATTTTACACCAATCTGCGGGGTTTCCACTGGAATATACAGGGCGACAAGTTCTACGAACTTCACGCATTGTATGAAGAGTATTACGATGAAATTGCCGAAAAGATTGACGAAATCGCCGAACGCATCGTTATGCTGGGCGGAGTTCCGGCCAATAAGTTCTCGGATTACCTGAAAGTATCACAGGTAAAAGAAGTATCCGGCGTGTTTGATTGGAGAACCGGTGTAATTAATGTATTGGAAACCTTGCAATTGTTACTGAACGAATTGCGTGCGCTTTTCCAATTGGCCGTCCAGGCAAAAGATTCCGCTACGGTTCATTGGACAAATCATGGCATTATCAGTTTTGAAAAGAAAATCTGGATGCTGTCGGCTTATCTGAAAGACTAAGCTTACAGTAGCAAGCCGGACATAATGCCGTCCGAAACAAACAGTCCTTTTCGCGTTAATCGCAAGTGATTGTTCGCAACTTTTAATAATTGATTGGAGAGATGTTTGTCGGCCTGTTGCATGCAACAGGCTTTTTTTTCGCTTCCGAACAACGTTTCCATTTCCTCTAAATCGATTCCTTTCATGGTCCGCAGCCGGGTAATAATAAAATCGTTGAAAAGCGCCTTTTCATCGAGGATTTCCCGTTCAACTCCTGGTGTCCGGTACGCAGGGCCGTGTATCGTTTTATTCCATTGCCTGCTTATTCCATTGTAAGAATGAGCGGAGGCGCCGATACCCAGATAATGCGTTCCGTTCCAATAGCCGGAGTTGTGCCGCGACTGACAGCCCGGCCGTGCAAAATTAGAAATTTCGTACTGTTCAAATCCGGCGCCGGTCAATTCATCTATCAGGGTTTCAAACATTGTAACGCTTAATTCTTCGTCCAAACAATGGATGTTTCCCTGTTGTAATAAATTGAAAAGCGGAGTGCCTTCTTCATAAATCAGGTGATATGCCGATAGATGCTGCACCTCCGCATCCATGACTTGCCGGAGGGTCGACAACCAACTTTCCATCGTTTGGTTGGGCAATCCGTACATTAAATCGACACTGATATTCTCCCAGCCCTTTTCCCGGCACAACCGGACAGACCGGATGGCCGATTGCGCATCGTGCCGCCGGTTCAAAAACTGCAATTCGGAATCATTCAAACTCTGAACGCCTAAGCTAATCCGGTTGAAGGGGAGGTTTTCCAGCGAATCCAGGTATTCCGGAGTGATATCGTCCGGATTCGCTTCCAAAGTGATTTCGCAAGGGGAAAGCGCCGGAAAAACAGCAGCAAGCGTTCCGAATAGCTTTTCAAAACTCTTGGCCGGCAATTGCGAGGGCGTTCCTCCGCCAAAGTAAACGGTTGCGATGGAATGGCCTTTCAAATAATCGCTTCTTTCTTCTAATTCCCGGCACATCGCCTCCACATAAGCCTCGCGAAGGGAAAGCGCTGTGGAGGAAAAAAAATCGCAATACAGGCAACGCGTTTTGCAAAAGGGAATATGAAAATAGATACCGGCCATAAAAATTTATCCGCGTACAAATGTACATGAAAATCCTGCGGTTTCCAAACGCGCACAAATGCAAATGGGTTATCCCGTGTCAGTAGTCGAGGACACACCGCACAACACACCCCAGAGTGCGAGGAGCGTAGGTGGCACCACTTGCAGTTATACCCCCATTAGTAAAGTGAAAGTAGTACGCATCATATTTACCAAACCTGGGAGAACTGGTCCAGTAGAAGCCTACGGCGCCTACATCTTTCAGCGTACCGGCATTGTCTGTACGATACCCCGCTGCGGGGAAAAGAACCGAAGAATCGTAGAATCCCCCTCCTCCTATTGTATTCTGACCGTTAGAATTAGAGGGCGCAAGTATTTTAGTCCAAGTACTTCCTCCTCCCTGACTCCACCATCCGTTCCAACCGCCTGAATTATTTTTATAGGGACTTCCGAAAAACAATTCATTATAAGTCGGCATCCGGTATCCGGTAGGTGCTGTGCCCTCATTTCCCAAATAGCGACAAATATCGTAATTGCCATTATTCTTAAAATAATCTGCACCCGTACCATGGTTAGTAGTGATATCCGTACCACTAAGCGATACGATATTTCCCCAATCCGCAATGGTAGTCTGATTTTTACTATTATAAAGCGCGAGTGACGAATTCCATGAAGGGCCAGATGACGACATCCCTTGCAGCGATCCCCACTTAAAGTATACCCCCTGATACTCCTCCTGTCCTGTATCGTTGTGAGCTTTAAACGTAAGCTTACTGCCATCCCAGTACACATTCGATCTGGCCCACAACAAACCATTCGAAGGCGGATCTGGGTCTTCTCCTCCTCCTCCTTGCTGAACGAAATCGACCCGTAGAACATACTTTTTATTAGGTACCAATGCTGTAGAGAAACTAGCTGTAAGCTGAGAATATAGCTTTTGCGTGTAGGGGACGGAAACTAAAAATAGGATCGTGCCGATAGAAACGGTGGTTGGCTGCTCCGAGTTCGTAAATACTAAGCGCTCTTCGCTCGTAGACAGTGTAGATGTCCCTGAAAACCCTGTAACATACTGGGAAATATTATCAGGCATCTTCGTAAAAGTTCCGTCTTTTATATTCATCTTTACATTATAACCGGGGCCTATCATTACATCATTGGTGGATATAATATAATAATTGGTAATATTCTCCGTCGAAAGTCTTACGCTCGCTTTAGATAACTTGTGCGTTATGATAATATCTACACTCCGATTTGCTGCATTAATCTCTTGTGTGGATGTACCCCACAAAAAGTTGCCGTCGGCGGCGTTTTCAGGCGATAGCTGTACTTCAGTAAGATGATTAGGCAATGGTTCCGCAGTATTGTACGAATAGGCCACAAAAGTATAAGTGCCGGCCGAAACCGATAATTCTTCCCCAACCGCAATACATGTATTGCTCTCTACCCTGTATTCGGCGCTTGCAATAAATTCACCTGATTGATAGGCCGCTATGCGGAGTCTAACGTTATCGGCAAGCGGTATCTCTCCTTCGCGTGTGGCTTCCAAAGGTACAGACTCCAGCGACGCAGACATATACAAATTATCGTCAACCGGTACAACTACCGATTCCCTTTCTAAACTCTCATCGGAAGAACTGTGAGTTACCGTCGATCCTTCAGAGAAGGATGTACCCTGTAGAAGAAAATGGACGGAAATTTTTTTTCCTGCACCCGGCCATTCTTGTTTACACGCGCTTAACAGGCAAGTCAAGCCGCTCAACAACAGGATGATTATGCCCGGGTAACAGGCGTAATAAACCTTCGGCAATGATTTTGTTTTTTCTTTTCCTTTCATTTTGAATAAATTATTCATCCAGATAGATGTTGCCGTCTTCATTCTCAAGACCTAACTCGCCGCCATCCTCCCAATCTTTCATGGATACCTTATTCCCTTTCGTAGAAATCAGGTTGTCGGCTATTCCTTTTTCCACTTTCACCCGGCAGACAGATACTGTTGGGGATACATAAATCATCTTATTCATTTAATTTCGTCTAGTTTTTAATTTTTAAACTAACCTTTTATATAATATTAGTAAGGATTATATATGAAATACATTTCAATATATTCAATATAATATTTTACAAGTTTTGGCAAAGATATATATATTTTTTTGAAATCCAAAATACCATCAATCATTAAAATCTATATAAGATAAATAATTTTTATTACTTTTGCGCAAAACAAGTGCTACAAAGAATGGAAATTCCGTTATTACCCTGTCCGGCCAAGCATTTTTTCCATATCGACTGCCCCGGTTGTGGACTGCAACGAAGCATTTTAGCTCTGTTGAAAGGAGATTTTGTAGAAAGTTTATCGGTTTATCCGGCAACAATTCTTATCTTTGTCCTCTTGGTTTATACCGCCTTGCATTTGAAATTCGATTTCAAGCAAGGCGCCGCTATTATCAAATGGGGTTATGCCGGATGTGTAGCGGTCATTGTCGGTTTTTATATTTATAAAATGATAACACATAAATTAATTTAGTCATGGAAAAGAATTGGATGGAAAAGAATTGGAATGAGCCACAGATTGAGCTTCCGAATGCAACCCTTGTTTTGGTTTTGGGAATTATTTCTATTGTGGGCTGTTGTTGTACGTATGGTACATTAGGTATTATTTGCGGTATTATCACTATCGTGCTGGCCAAATCGGCTACCGATTTGTATACGGCCAATCCCGGAAAATATACGGAGAGTTCGTATAAGAATGTGAATGCCGGAAAAATATGTGCATGGATCGGATTAATACCTTCTATTCTGTATATTGTATTTATGATATTCCTTGTGGTTACTTTAGGCTTTGCCGTATTTACCGACCCGAATGTCATTTACGAATATTTCGGAGTGGAATCTCCATTTTAAATGGAAATACAATGGATTGTTTAACATAATTTTTTTTACACCATGAAAGTATATCAAACAAACGAAATTAAAAACATCGCCCTTATCGGCGGTTCGGGATCAGGTAAAACCACTCTCTCTGAAGCGATGCTTTACGAGAGTGGAGTTATAAAACGCAGGGGTTCGGTCGATAACGGAAATACGGTTACCGACTATTTCCCCGTGGAAAAAGAATACGGCTATTCGGTTTTTTCCACCATTTTCAGTGTGGAATGGAACAACAAGAAGTTGAATTTTATCGACAATCCGGGTTCCGACGATTTTGTGGGCGGCGCCGTTTCCGCGTTGAACATTACCGATACCGCCCTGATGGTTTTGAACGGACAATACGGTGTGGAAGTAGGAACCATCAACATGTTTCGCTACACGGAAGCGACCGGCAAACCGGTTATTTTCTTAATCAACCAATTAGATCGTGAGAATGCCGATTACGACAGAGTATTGGCGCAGTTGAAAGAAACGTATGGCGGAAAAGTCGTTCCCATACAATATCCGGTACAGACCGGCCAAAGTTTCCATCAGATGATCGATGTGCTGAAAATGAAAATGTACCAGTGGAAACCCGAAGGCGGAGTGCCCGAAATCCTGGATATTCCTGCATCGGAAGCCGATAAAGCCGCCGAATGGCACAATGCTCTGGTAGAAGCCGCCGCCGAAAACGACGAGGCGCTGATGGAAAAATATTTCGACCAGGGCAGCCTCTCCGAAGAAGAAATGCGCGAAGGCATCCGCAAAGGCTTGATTGCGCGCGGCATGTTCCCCGTACTTTGTGCATCGTCCGGAAAAGATATGGGCGTCCGCCGCCTGATGGAGTTTTTGGGCAACAATGTACCCACAGTATCCGAAATGCCGCCTTACTCAAACGCCGAAGGCAAGGCAGTGAAAGTCGATAAATCGGAACCAACCAGTTTGTTTATCTTCAAAACAACCGTTGAACCGCATATCGGCCGCGTATCGTATTTCAAAGTGATGTCGGGAACGGTAAAACCCGGCGACGATTTGCTGAATGAAGATCGCGGATCGAAGGAACGCATTTCGCAACTCTTTGTCGTAGCCGGACAAAACCGTACGGAAGTTTCCGAACTGCAGGCCGGCGATATCGGCGCTACCGTGAAACTGAAAGATGTAAACACCGGCCATACGCTGAACGGTAAAGGAGTGGATAACAAGTTTAGTTTCATTAAATACCCGAACTCCAAGTACCGCCGCGCCGTGAAAGCCGTGAACGAAGCCGATTCGGAAAAAATGATGGAAATCCTGCACCGGATGCGCGCCGAAGATCCCACTTGGGTGGTGGAACAATCGAAAGAACTGAAACAAATCATCCTTTCGGGACAGGGCGAATTTCACCTGAAAACCCTGAAATGGCGGATTGAAAACAACGATAAATTAGCCATCGAATTCCTGGAACCGAAAATCCCGTACCGGGAAACGATTACCAAATCGGCGCGTGCCGACTATCGCCATAAAAAACAATCGGGCGGCGCCGGACAGTTCGGCGAAGTGCACCTGATTATCGAACCCTACCAGGAAGGAATGCCGATGCCGGAAATCTACAAATTCAACGGACAGGAATTTAAAATCCAGGCGCGTGACGTGCAGGAACATCAACTGGAATGGGGTGGCAAACTGATATTTGTCAACTCGATTGTCGGCGGTTCGATCGACGCCCGCTTCCTGCCCGCTATCCTGAAAGGCATTATGGCACGGATGGAGCAAGGCCCGTTGACCGGTTCGTACGCCCGCGATGTGCGTGTAATTGTCTACGACGGAAAAATGCACCCGGTCGATTCAAACGAAATCTCGTTCATGCTGGCGGGACGCAACGCCTTTTCCGAAGCTTTCAAGAATGCCGGCCCGAAAATCCTCGAACCGATTTACGATATCGAAGTTTCACTCCCGTCGGAATACATGGGTGATGTGATGGGCGATTTGCAAGGCCGCCGCGCCATGATTATGGGCATGAACTCCGAAAAAGGCTACGAAAAGTTGATGGCGAAAGTTCCTTTGAAAGAAATGAGTAATTATTCCACTTCGCTGAGTTCCATTACCGGAGGTCGCGCATCGTTCACGATGAAATTCGCTTCCTACGAACTGGTTCCGGCCGATGTACAGGATAAATTATTGAAGGAATACGAAGCGCAGCAGGAGGCTGAATAAAATGAAGATGGAATCGCTACGGGAATAGTACTGAATTATTTATCGTTGAATGGGGTGGGTGCATTGAAAAAGGCAATCGCCCCATTGAAAAAAAACGGTACAAAATTTGTTGTATTAAATAGAAAGCGTTACATTTGCCTCGGCAAAAGGATCGGTAAATAGCGAAACAAGAAAATGTATCCATTAAAAAAACAGAATCCAAGCGCGGCATCCTTCCATAAACCCTGTTGGAGGAGTGTCTGGATGGGTTTTGACTTGACCGAATCCCCCCCCATGTAATTGGGGATTAGTAAGTTATATAAGCATACGGCCGGTTAAATCCGGCGAAAGGATTCTAACAAGTCCGTTCGGTAATCTTCCTTATGGGAAGAAAAACCGGACGGGCTTTTTTATGTCCCGTCCCGGCGGGCTTGCCTTTGAATATTCCATAAAAAACAGATAAAGTATGAAAAAAAGGATGTATGTACCACCGG
>JAISYG010000067.1 GCA_031270075.1 Dysgonamonadaceae bacterium | reverse complement strand
AAAGCCGCCCTCGTTTTTTGCAAATCAACACTCCAAGCCTCAACATTTTGCATTTTACATTCTACATTTTGCATTCTTATAAGGTATTCCAACGTCATCGCATAAGCGCAATTATTGTTGAACAAGGCTTCTTCCGTTTCGCCATACTCGAAGACCGGTCCCGGACTGACCCATTCGCCGAGAAAATAACCGTGTGTTTCATAGCGGGTCAGCATATCGTTTTCGACATGTTTTTGCAAAAATCTGAGCCATTTTATTCCGACAGGCAACGCCATTTCCAAAATCCGGCGGTCGCCGTACATGCGGTAATGCTCCCACGCCAGATTGAGAATGGCCGTACCGTTCAGCACGCAGCCGTACATGTCGCTCACTTGCGGCGCTACGTTGTTGACGAAGCCGTCTTCGCGCTGCACATCCGCCCAATCGCGCACATTCTTCACATAATACGCAGCCGAACGGAAGCATGGTAAACCAAGTCCCCATGCCGTTTGGTACGCGCCTTCGGGACCGTAACCCAACCGCTCCCGATTCGGACAATCGGTTACAACTCCCTCCGTATGATTCATTTGAAAGGTGTATTTATCCATCTCAAAAATCCGGTTGTACAAATCTTTATCACATTCAAACTTTGCCGTGTATTCCGGCGCAGAGGAAATCGCCAACCCCTTTACTTCCCTAATTTTCCATTTTGCATTTTGCATTTTACATTTAAAATGAATATACCGGCCTGCAAAAAAATTAAAGCGATTACGGAAGGTTTCGCCGTCCTCGCCGCGGGCAATATAAATATGCCGTTGCTTCTGTTCTTCAATGATCTGATTTCCGACAGTATCTGTTGCCTGGACATAAACGGAACTTGAATCACGCATCGAAATCTGTATCACAACCGTATCGCCTGCGTTCAAACCATCGAATTTTGCTTCCAGAAAACCGGTAAATTCCTTGCCCATATCTACGCGAAAGACTTCCCCCGACCCCTCCGAAGGAAGGGAGAGTGGCTGAATGCTTTTTGTAGGAATTTCTTCGATAATGCGTGAAAAGTCAGTCATTTGCGCCGAAAGTGTTGGATTGTAATCCTGTAATTCGGAGGCATATTCCCACTTGCTATCGTCAAAATCAAGCTTTGCCCATTGGTTTGTATATTTTCTTCCGTCAACCCATTCGCCGCCCATATCCATAAAATCGCAACGACCGGTATTGCGACTGTAACTTTCCGAGCATAACCAGGTTGAATCGGAAGAAAGCGAAAGACTTTCATCTTCGCCGTAAACCTGTACGCGAATGGCCTGTTTGGTTTGCCCGTAATATTCAAAATAATTGTTCATGCTCCAGCCCGCGCCGTAAGCAAGGGCAATCACGTTTTTGCCTTTCCGCAGAAACTTTGAAATATCGTAAGTTGCATACAAAACACGCTTGTCTATCCGTGAAACGGCGGGAGCCAACACGCGGTCGTCGGCTTTCGTGCCGTTTATATAGAGTTCGTGATAGCCGGACGAGGCAACGTAAGCAAAAACGTTACCGGGAACTTTATTCAATTCAAAACTTTTCCGAAACCAAAGGTGGTTGTCTTTCTTGTTATCGGCTTTGTAAATCCATTTGTCTTGCCAGTCCTTGGCCAACAAACCGGTGGAAAAATTGGACATACATTTTGCATTTTGCGTTTTGCATTTTGCTTTACAAATGATTTCTATTTGCCAATAATATTTTGTATGCGAACGCATAATCTCTTTCGGCAAAAAACAAAATTGTTTGTCCGTTTCCACCATCCCGCTGTTCCACAACAAATTTTCGCCCCGCTTCAAATCTTCTTCCGAAAGAGCGACAGTTACGCAATATGCCGTTTGCATTTTCCATTTTGCATTTTGCATTTTACATTTCCAAGACACGCGCGGCGAATAATTCCATTCCGTCATCTGCTCCAAAGCGTAGGGATTGTCAATGCCTTGCGGTTCGGTCAGGTATTCGCAACGCAGGTCGTAAACTTGCAAGTGGTTTGTATTGCAGGAAAACAGCAAGAAAATGCAAAATATAAAATGCAAAATGTATAATGTAAAAAGGGGTCTGCAAAAATACATAGTATATTCAATTTTTTCTAATCTATTAATATCAAATACATTAATTAAATCCGGTGCGGCCGAATATCATTCATCAACAATCTTTCCGAACTTCAAAAACTTAAAAGTGCTGACAACAGCCCTGTGGTCGGAAGGATAATTTTTAAATCGAATGTCGCTCAACTCACTGTCCTCGCCTGCAATTTCCGATTTCACAGGCCTTACGTTTCCCCCAAAGAATACAAAATCAATTCGGTCTAAAATTTCATTTTCGGCAGGACGAGGCGTCCATGTGTGTCCGGGGTTTGTTGCTTCGTCCGGATAAACCGTGCGGTAGGAATCCTGCATATTTGCTTGCTCTGTAAACGCTTTTGTGGCAGGCCACTGCACAGCGTGGCTGCACAGTTTTGCTTGCACGGCGCGTTCCGTCCAGTCCAGATACGAAGGCTCGTTGAAATCGCCTGTCAGGAATACCGGAAAGCCTTCTTTTTGGACTGTTTTTATATCGCCGATAATTTCCAGCACATTTTCTCCTCGCGTTTTCCAGGCTGAAGCCACCGCTTCTTCGGGCGTGTTGAGCGCCGGCGCTCCGCAATATGCTATGCCGCCAAGCTGATACGGCTCGTAAGGACAATAGAACAGATGAATATTGAACATCCAAACGAAACGTTTTTTGTCAAGTTGAATTTTTACTCCATAGCCCGCAGCAGAAGTATCGACAATGGCGTAACAGCTTAAAATAGTGGTGCTACCTCCGTTCCAATATGAATACAATCCCAGGCTGTCGGCAATTTCTACTGCACGGTTGAGGATGTTGTCGGATGTAGATTCCTGGATGCCGACAATGTCCGCACCGCTTTTGGTAATTACGCTTGCCGTTTCAGTCAACGATTCACCGCCGCCCATCCAGATATTGAAAGTCATTACACGCAGTTCGTTGGGAGTATTGCTGCAACCGGCGAATAATAAAATGCAGAATGTAAAATGTAGAATGTAAAATGGGGGTTTCATTCGATTGGAGATTTCAATTTTCAATTTTCAATTCCAATAGCATCCATTTATTTTCCGTTACGCCTTCAATAATATTTTGCGTACAGAGGTTCCAACCGATAAAGCCCACAAATTTTCCGTTTGCATCCACATAATCGTCAGTCGGAGCAAGAGGCGCTCCTGTGTCGGCATGGTAATTTTCGTGCATACTGTCGCAAGCTTTTATATCGCCCAGCAGCAAGGCTCCGAGCGTACCTGCCTGCCAGCGCAGTTCGTCGTCGAAAGCATAGTTTTTCAATCCAATGGAATACAGGTAATTGGCTATAGGCCAAACAGGTCCTTGCCAGTTTGAGAATGGAATAATGATGTTTTTATTGTTGTAATCGGGGTCTTGCAGCGAAAGCGAACGGTAGCCGAATTTTGCCTTTATATGTTCGGGATTAATCAGGTAACGCTTAATCATTTCCTTTCCTTCGGCTTCGGGAGCGAGTTTTTGTATCAAAGGAATAAAGCTCGCATAGCTTACACGGCGGTAAAAATCGCCGGTTTCGCGGTCAACGGTGTAATAAATTTGGTCTTCTTCGCACCACAGTACTTTGTTAATTGCGTCTTCAAGTTTTGCGGCTTTTGCGGTCAATTTTTCGTAATCACCGGTTTTGCCTAATTCTTTGGCAATCAACGCCTGTGCAATAATTTCGCGAAGTTGGAATGTCGAGGCGTCAGGCGCAAGGAAGGAGCGCATGTCGCCGTCGAAATAGTTCATCGCCGGATTGTTGTCCGCGCCGCTTTGTCCCGCATTTTCCCAGAAATAGCAGTTGTAAACCGTATCGAGTTGCGTTTGATCGCGGTATTCCAAAGATTTCATCAAAGCATCGTAATGCGGCTCGATCCAGGCAAAGTCGCCTGTTTGCCTGGAATAAAAATAAACGCCTTGCGACAGGAAGGGCTTCATGGCAAAATCGCCGAAAACTTTGCGCGGGCCTTCGGTGGTAGCGCAACCGGCTGTGTATCCGCTGCTGTCGATGCCCGCAATAAGGTTTAACGCCCAATATTTCAGATATTCGGGTTTGCCTGTGCTTGCCAAATGGTTGGCAATAAAGAATCCGTCCCAGTCCCACATTTGTTTGTAAAACCCTGCGGGAATAAGGTAGGGATATTTCAGATAACCCTCAGCGGGACGGATGGACTGCGGCGTAAGACGCTCAAATTCCTTGACAAGTTCAGTTTTTAGACTTGCCAATTCGCTATCGTTCATTGTTTTAAAAACTTCCTGTTTTTTTGAATTACATCCTGTCATGATCATTAATGTTATTCCTAAAAATGCGGATAAAATTTGCTTTGTCATATTTGCGTTGATATTGATGTTGTAATTTTCATACAATGAAAGACAACCTCCTCGTTTCTATTGTTTAAAAACGAAAAAGAGGTTGTCTTAGTATAAATCAAAAATAAATCTGGAATTAGCCCTATTTTACGACCTTTAACGTAGTTACTGTATTTTTGTAAACTATCTTAACAATGTAAATGCCTTGTATTAAATTAACATTCAATGTTTTCATGTTATTTCCTGCCACCAGAGCAATATTTTCTGTTACCAACAACGCACCTTGCGAGTTATTCTGCGCAAATACGCTAAAATTATTGTCTGTATTCAGAAGCGAAATACAGCTATTTCTATTATCGTATCTATTTCGTCCAATTTTTCAGGCAAAGTAAAATGTACCTTTCCACTCTTTTTGTCTTTTTTCCAAACGAGTTTATCAGGCAAATTGAGGAACCTTGCCGATTGTATGTTTGAAATTTGAAGATCCAACTCTTGGGTATTTTTATCTAAAATATGCAAATACACAACATCCTTTTGCATTTTACCTTTTGCATTTTGCATTTGGGTAGAAACGCCCCATGCCTGCGGTGTAACAGGACCTTGTTTTGTTTCGTAAATCGTTTGTCCATAATTTTTCAGCCATTCGCCAACGGTTTTCAGGCGGTCGACACATTCGGGCGGAATGACTCCGTTGGGCATTGGTCCCACGTTCATAAGCAGGTTTGCACTTGCTCCGGCAGTTTTCACTAAGAGTTGAATGATTTCGGCGGGCGATTTCCAGTCGTCGTCGGTAATGTACCAACCCCAGGATTTGTTCATGGTGGTGCAGGTTTCGAGCGGCAGGCGCGAAATTTCCTGTCCGCTCAGTCCTGACTCGTTTGTTCCGGGCACGTCGCGTTCAAAAATCTGATAATCTTCGCCTTCGATGGGCGGAAGGTGGTGATTGTTGGCTATCAGACAGTTGGGTTGCAGTTTACGAATCAACGAATAAATTTCGGCGTAATGCCAGTCGATTTTCGTGTCGTGCGTAGTGCGGTTATCGTCGGCGGTTTGGTCCCAGTGTCCGTCGAACCAGATAACGCCTATTTCGCCGTAGTTGGTCAGCAGCTCGGTAAGTTGTGCTTTCATAAAACGGATGTACGAATCCCAGTTAATCAATGTACTGTCGCGTCCGGCGCGGTGTCCGGTGCGTCCGGTTGTCCATTGGTAATCATTTCTATACCAGTCGAGCAACGAATAATAAAAGCAAAGTTTCAGATTCTGTTTCTTGCATTCTGCAGCAAGCTGTTTCAAAATATCTTTGCCGTAAGGCGTATTCATAATGTTCCAATCGCTTTGTTGAGTGTCCCACATACTGAAACCGTCGTGATGGCGGGCGGTAACTGTGATGTATTTCATGCCGCCGTCTTTGGCGGTTTTCACCCAGGCAGCGGCGTCGAAAGCTTGCGGGTTGAAAATATCCTGCAAAACGGAATATTCCTTTTTTGTAATAGGATAAGTATTCATGTTCCATTCGCCGTTACCCAGCACGCTGTAAGGACCGAAATGGACAAACATTCCGAAACGCGCGGCTTCAAACCAGTCGGTGGAAAGCTTTTTTGCTTCTTGTGCAGCAATATTCAATGCCAAAAAACAAAATAATAATAAAATTTTAATCTTTCTCATGTGTTTTTTATTGATTTTTTTGTGGGTGTAAAATTATATTATTATTTTTGAACTCACAAATATTGTTTTTTTTGAATTTAAACAGAATGAATATATAAATTTGTGATGTCATAAAAAAAATCGGATTTATTCTGAAAATATCCTGCTTATGTCGAGCGAATACAATGACCTGGAAACTCGGTTTAAATATCTTATACCGAACGATAAAGATAGAAAATTTGGCTTGTGGGTAAATACTGTGGGCTTTGAGTGCATTCCGCCCAATTCGCCCTATCCGTTGGAAGATCATCCTTCCGGCTATTTTTTTAATACCCAAAAGGGACGTATCTTGCACGAGTATCAGTTGCTTTATATTACCAAAGGCAAAGGTGTGTTTTCTTCGGAAAACATGCTTGAAAAACAAGTCGGCAAAGGCTCGTTAATCATTCTTTTTCCCGGTTTGTGGCATACTTTCTATTCTTTGAAGGAAACAGGCTGGAACGATTATTACATTGGTTTTGAGGGAACGGTAATTGATAATTTAGTAAAAGAAGGTTTTCTTTCCAACGAAAAAAACCTGCTCGAAGTGGGGCTGAACGAAGAACTGGCTTCGCTCTTTGCACGCGCTTTAGAAATTGCCGAAGCCGATCGCATGGCATCGCAGCAGCAACTTAGCGGCATTGTGTTGTATATGATTGGCATGATACTCTCTATTTCAAAAAACGACAACGCAAATAGTATCAACAACAAAATTGAGAAGGCAAAAATCATTATGAACGAAAATGTTTTTAAGGAAATTGACCCCGAAGAATTGGCCGCCAAACTGTGCGTCAGTTATTCAAATTTTCGTAAAACATTTAAAGAATATACCGGTTTTGCTCCCGCAAAATACTTCCGGTTGCTTAAATTACATAAAGCCAAACAGTTGCTTATAGAAAGTTCTTACAGCGTGAAAGAAATTTCTTTTATGCTTGGCTATGAATCCACAGAACACTTTAACTCTTTATTTAAGAAATACTTCGAACTTACCCCTTTGGAATACCGCCATTCAGCAGCGATACAAAAGTTCAAGTCCGCATGACAGTATCATCAGGAGATGCCTGTGCACCTGTATTTCCCGCCGGAGCAGCCTTAGTAGATACCCGCTAAATTGATTAAAAAGATGTGTGTTTTGGCAAAATGAAGATAAATATGCAAACTCTGTCTATCTTTGCGGAAAATTTAATATATACTCACTAAACATTTTTATCATGAAAACGATTACATCTTTAGTTTTTACGGTTTTATGCCTTTGTTTTTTTGCCGGTACGGCGAAAGCCCAAACTGTCGTCGAGTGGAGTGAAGGCGGCATTTGGTACAGAGTTATCGACACAGACAAAGTGGCTGTGTGCCAAAATCCCGCAGGACAGGATTACACAGGTACGGTCAATGTTCCTACTACTGTAATCCACAATGACATTACTTACACGGTTACCGCTGTTGGAAACCGCGCCTTTGCGTATGCCGGTGACGCAGAAAGTACGGTAGAATACGTTCATTTGCCCCCTACTATCGTTTCTTTCGGCGGTTGCGCTTTCCAGTTTTGTAGCGGGTTAAAATCCATTGTAATTCCGGATGCAACAGTCGCTCTTTGGGACGACGATTTTGATGGTATTGACGATGGTGAAGGCGGTACTTTTATGGGCTGCATTGGTTTGGAAGAAATCACCATCGGGTCCGGCATTACGAATATGGCTGCTCCTAATGGGCTTTTCAACCCCCGCCCTCTGGATTTCCTGGGTTTAAAAAAAGTTACCTGCTATGCAACTACTCCACCCGCGATTGACGTTAACACTTTTTTAGGAGATGTGTCAAAGGCCGTTCTTTTGGTTCCTGAAGAATCACTTAATGCCTATCTTACAGATTACTGGTGGAACTTTTCAACAGCAGAACAGCATGAAGACAGTTACGGCGCCGGTATTTATCCTATCGGCACTTTATTGCCGCCATGGAATTTGAAAGCGACCATGACAGGTTTACTTACATGGTGGGGTGATGCAGGAGCATATAATATAATCATCTCTGGAACGGAGCTTGACGAGGTTGCCCTTGCCGCCTATCCTGCGGGAGATATATTACGTACAACCGACGCAGAATACGATGCCACATTTGACGCCACAGAAGGCGTTAATTATGCTTATCTACGGAGTGACTACGGAGAAGGAAATACAAGCGCATGGGTAAGCATTTCGTTCTTCTACTACACAGGATCTTTTTGCGAATATACCGTATCGGGCCAAGATATTTACTACACTGTTGATCCTGATGACGAATATACAAATCCAGAGCCTTGGGGTTGGGATCATGTTGTACATTTGGAATTTTGGCAAGCAGGCAATCTCATCGAAACCGTGGATGGCGACGCTGCTTTTGAAGGTGCAACCGTATCACTGTTGTCTGGAATTCCGGTTACATTAGAATGGAAAGGTGAGGGCGAATATGGTGACCCTTGCAGTCTTACATTAAAGGATGCGGCGGGCAATATCGTTTTATTTACAGATGAATTATTGGACTGGGAACCTAAGACATGGAATCTTTCTATTGATAATAATTGCAACGCTACAGTAGTTACAGGTATTAAAACGCTCAATATGAATAACGCAAGCGTAACGCCTACCTTGAGCAACGGATTGGTAACTGTGAATGCCGAAGCAGGCAGCGTAGTAAAAGTAATGGATTTGACGGGACGACTGCTGAAACAGGAGGCAATTACCGGCGCAGACCAAAAGATAGAACTGAATTACGCAAACGGTGTTTATCTGATTCTGTTGGAAAACAGTCGGTCGCGATTCGTGCAAAAAGTGATACTGAAAAGATAATTCAAAGGACTACAGAACGAAGAGCAAAGATACAGGAACGAAAATCTGCTAAGTCTTTGCTCTTTGTTCTTTACATAATTCCTATAATTGTAATACATGAAAAAACAAGAACATTTTAAACGGAAAACTATAAGAAGTAGGGGTACTATAAAAAAATGGCTTCTGCTATTTGTTTTTTGCGCCTTGCCTTCACTTATAAACACTCTTTCCGCACAGCAACAAACAGGCAGAACGATTACCGGAACTGTGATTGACGAATTGGGTGAATCTGTAATTGGTGCAAGTGTTGTCGAAAAAGAAACAACCAACGGTACGGCTACCGACATCAACGGAAATTTTTCCTTGCGGGTAAAGGAAGGTGCAACGCTGGTTGTTTCTTTTGTCGGATACAACATGCAGGAAATCCGGGTGGAATCCGCTTCCCATTATTCGATAATCCTGAAAGAAAACACACAGTTACTGGAAGAAGTGGTTGTCGTTGCCTACGGGCAGCAAAAGAAAGTGTCCGTTACGGGCGCCATTTCAACCATTCAAATGCGGGAACTCAAACAAAGTCCTGCAGCAAATTTATCTGCCTCGCTGGCCGGACGTTTGCCCGGATTGGCGGCCATACAAACAACAGGGCGTCCCGGCGCCAACGACGCCGTAGCTTTGTATCTGCGTGGCGTAGCAACGATGAACGGGACGCAACCGCTGATTATGATTGACGGTGTGCCGCGCGACGACGTTAACCTGCTCAGTACGCTCGACCCCAACGAAATTGCGTCAGCTTCGATTCTGAAAGACGCTTCGGCCACGGCCGTCTTCGGGGTAAAAGGCGCCAACGGCGTTATATTGATTACCACCCGGCGCGGACAAACCGGAAAGGCGGAACTCAGTATTTCGGCCGATTACAGTTTACAGCAGTTTACGGTCATGCCTGAGCATCTACATTCCTACACGTATGCCGAACTGCAAAACGAGGCGGCGCGTAACACCCCCGGAAGCGATTTGCCTTTTACCGACTATATGATCCGGAAATACCGCGATGGCAGCGACCCGATTTTTTACCCCGACCGCAACCTGATTAAGGAATTTTATAGTCCTGCCGCCCCGCAGTTGCGCTTAAACACTAATATGAGCGGAGGAACAGAAGCGCTACGTTATTTTATAAACGTAGGTTACATCGGGCAGGGCAGTAATTTTAAAACCGTTTATAACACAAAATACGATTTTGACCCCGCATTCAAAATGGATCGTTACAACTTTCGCGGTAATCTGGACTTCGATGCGACAAAAAATCTGAAAATCTCTTTAAATCTGGCCTCTTACCTGCAAAAAGCCAATGCACCCAACTTTTATAAAGTCGGTTTTGGCGATGTAGATGGTATGATCAACGAAGCGCTTTCGTTTATTATGGGAGCCGACCCCACGCAACCCGGACCTCTTACCGTTGGCGGCACTTATACACCCGACGGTACGCCTGTGCCTGCCGGCATGGTTACGTTGCAAATGCCGAGTCCGCGAAGCGCCTACGGCGTGTTGAACGGATACGGTTACAGTTGGGAATCGCGGGCAACACTCAATTCGTCGCTTACGGTTGAATGGAAACTTCCCTTTATTACCCAGGGATTGAGCGCAAAGGCATTGATTGCTTACGACTCCGAGGGCTCTGAATCTTCCGACGGCTCGCTGGTGGTTAATTACGTACAATATCAGATAGGACGTGAAGAAGGCGAAAAGTCGTATTATATTATGCCAAACGTCGACCGCTATGATCCGCTTGTACTATACAAAGCATCTTCGGGAAAATATTATGCCGATATGCAGTTTATGCTTAACTACGACCGTTTGTTCGACAAACATGCCGTAACCGGTATGGTTTTGGCACAACGCGAAAATCACGATAACTGGGGCGGTGAAATACCTTTTAATGTGCTTAGCCTGTCGAGTCGCTTTACCTACAATTACGACAATCGCTATCTGGCAGAAATAAATATGGGCTACAATGGCTCCGAACAGTTTGCTCCCACCAACCGTTTCGGTTTCTTCCCTGCTCTCTCTGCGGGCTGGGTGATTAGTAATGAGTCGTTTAATGAAGGAAATCATCTGCTTACCAACCTTAAACTGCGCGCTTCGTACGGTAAGGTAGGTAATGATAAAACATTCCGTTACGGAGAAGAGCTACGCTTCATTTACCTCGACGACATTCAATCGGCGAGCGGAGGATTGCCGTCGCTCGGCAGAACGGGGGGAAGTGCTATTTTCTACAACTTGTATGGCAACCCCGGTATGCAATGGGAAGAGGCATGGAAACAAAATTATGGACTCGACTTTCAGTTGTGGGGCGAACTCTCGCTCACTGCCGACGTGTTTTTTGAAAACCGTAGCAAAATCCTGATAGAGCGCGAATCGGTTCCCGATGTTTTGGGTGTGCCAAGCAGTATTTTTCCGCGAATGAATATGGGTATAGTGAAAAATCGCGGCTTTGAACTGGAACTTGCCTGGCAAAAGATATTCAGCAAAGATTTTTCAGTAAATACCCGCGCCAATTTCGGCTTCAATCGCAACCAAATAATAGAAACCGACGAACCTTTGCTTGGCGAAGACTATTACCACCGTTACCGCAAAACGGGTTTCACCATAGGGCAACCGTTCGGATACATGATAGACTACAGCAATGGCAACGGTTATATTAATACGCAGGAAGAATTGGACAATTTACCGACCTACAATATCGGCGGCGACCCGCGTTTGGGTGATTTTATGTACAAAGACATGAACCACGACGAGGTAATAGATACTAAAGACCAGGTTCCACTCGGCTATTCGGGTGTACCTGAAATCACTTACGGATGGTCGGCGTCCATGAATTGGAACAATCTTGATTTGTCTTTCCTTTTGCAGGGCATATCGCACGTTTCGATGGCTTACCCCGGCTTCCGGTGGAATGAGCCTGCTTTGCAGCACGCATGGACAAAGGATCGTTATGAATCGGGCGAAAAAATTCAGTACCCGGCGCTTGATCTCACCAATTCAAGTCCGAGCTATACAACCAATTCTTTCTTTTTGCTCGACCGCTCGTTCCTGCGCCTGAAAACCGCCGAAATAGGTTACACGCTGCCTGCCGACCGGACAAAAAAAGTTGGTATCAGCCGTATGCGCGTATATGTGAACGGAAATAATCTGCTGACTTTTACCCCGATGAAAGCGCGGTACAATGACCCCGAGCAGGACAGTCCGGCGAAGTTTCCACTGGCGAAGATGATTAATTTCGGCATTAACGTCACCTTTTGAATGCAAAATGTAAAAGGAGTTATGAAAGAGAATGTTATATTAAATAAGTCTTTTGAATTTGCGGTTCGAATTGTGAATTTGTACAAATATTTGACCACAGAGAAAAAGGAATTGGTTATGTCCAAACAAATTTTGCGCAGTGGAACTTCGATTGGTGCAAATGCGGAAGAAGCCGATTCGGGGCAAAATAAAAAAGATTTTATCGCCAAAATGAATATTGTACTGAAAGAAGCAGAAGAAACATGCTATTGGCTTCGTTTGCTGGACAGAACAGATTATATAGAGAACAAAATATTTGAATCAATACTTGCCGATTGTAATGAAATTATTGCTATCGTGACTGCTATCATAGTAACAGCAAGAAAAAACATTAAAAATAATACACCCAATGAAAAATAAATTGCTATCACAAATTAAATTTCACATCTTGCATTTTACAATTTGCATTTCACATTTTGCATTTTGCATTTTGCATTTTACATTTTTCACAAGCTGTACCGACGTACTCGACGTTTCGCCCGACGGAAGACTGTCGATGGAAGAAATTTATAAAGACCCCGAACTGGTGGAAGCGATGGTCGGCAGTATCTACGGCGGTTTACCTGCCAAGGGATTTCAGTATTCGTTCCACGTGCCGCTCCTTACCGCTATTTGCGACGACGGCTGGGACGCCAACGGCGAAATCGGCGGCTACGCAAC
>JAISYG010000007.1 GCA_031270075.1 Dysgonamonadaceae bacterium | reverse complement strand
GGACAATACGGGTATGGATGGCTACATCTGGAGTGGCTCAGTGCACATTGTAAGCAACGCGATAAGTATGCTCTTCAGCAGTATCATCGTTCACCCGAACAACAGCATCAATCGTCAGAGCGGTGTTCCGGTTCGGTGTTACTTGCCAGAATAGATCGGAACTTGTTTGCCATTCTTCGATTTATTTGATTTATATCCTAAATAGTTGCTATCTTTGTCCCATATCAATTCAAATCATACAAGGATGGCAACAATTAAAACTACTTATCAGGGCAATCTGCGTACAGAAGCGGAACATTTACAGTCCGGCGGTACAATCATTACCGATGCGCCCACCGACAATCACGGAAAGGGCGAAGCGTTTTCTCCCACCGATTTATTTGCGGCTTCGTATGCCAGTTGTGCATTGACGATCATCGGTATCGCAACGCAAACCCATTCGTTCACTATCGACGGCACGGTAGTGGAAACAACCAAAGTGATGGGCGATAATCCCCGGCGCATCGTGGAACTGATTGTGCATTTCAAGTTTCCCCACAACCATTACAGCGACAAGGAAAAGCGGATTATTGAAGGCGCCATCAAGGGCTGTCCGGTGGGCAATAGCCTGTCGCCGGAACTGAAAATTACGCGGACGCTTTCGTTCGGGTGATGCTTAGGGCGAAACCGTTCGCGGCCTTAGAACCACAATTCCGGTATGGGTCTTGATGGCCTCGCAATAATCGACCAACGATTCGGGATTGATAACGACTTTCATATACTTCGTCGAAGCATGGATAAAGCTTAGCCGGTTTTCGTGGTGGTAAGCTATCGCGACGTGCGCAATATCCAAGCCCGACAGACGGGTCGTGAAACCGATAATATCGCCGCTCTTGATAAGCGCTTGTTTGTCGCGGATTTCATCTTTCGGAATGTAGAAATAGTCCGTTCGTTGGTTGATGATCTGTTCGATCCCTTTCATCACCTCCGTATCCTGCGGATGGTCTTTCAAGGCGGGATACCGTTCGGGATGCGAAGACATAAACCCTACCTGCGTCCGGAACGGTTTACCGCCCAGGGCGCGGGTCATATCTTCGATGATTCCCAGGGCGACGTTGTCGGTAATCCAGTCGGTGGTATAGTGCAACCGGGAAGTGTATCCGTTGAGGATTCCCGCACGGTAACGGATGGTTTTCAGTTGGCTCCTGAAAGCATCATCATCCGGATGGGGGCATTGGGCGGCGCGGCTCAGAGCCAGGCAGGTTTCGACCAAAGTCATACAATCCAGTTCTTGCAGGTTGACGACCAATTGTTCCTCCTGGTTTCCTTCCAGAGTCTGCGCCACATAAGGCGTATGGAGTAGGGCAAGGGCGGCTTTGACGATCAATTCGTCCGGCGCCGTAATGCCTTTTACCGAGTGGAGGTATTCGCGAACCGTCTGCACATCTTTATCCGCCTGTTGAGCGCATGCACACAGCAAAGACAGGCCTGTAATGAAAAGAGTAAGTATCCGTTTCATGATTCTGCTTTTTGGATAAAGTATTCGTCGAGAGCCTCAATTGCTTCCGGAGAGTTCGTCAGGTCTTTCAGGATGATTCCTTTTTCCAAAAGCACCAAACGGGTGGAAATATCGGTTGTGTAATTCAGGTTATGACTGGATATTAGCACGGTTGTTCCCTGTTCCCGGTTCATTTTCAGTATCATATTCCGGATTTCGATTTGCGACGACGGGTCGAGGAAATTAAACGGTTCGTCGAGAATCAGTACTTCCGGTTGAATCATCATTGCGGCGATAATGCCGATTTTCTGCTTGTTACCGGCCGAGAAGTTGCGGATGTATTTCTTTTGTCCCAGAATTTCCCCATTCATAAAGCGGGCAAAGGTGGAGAGTCGCGCCGACAAGTCGTCCTTTCCCAGGCCGTAGGTTTCGCCCACAAACGCGAAGTATTCCTCCGGCGTGAGAAACTCAATCAAAAAGCGATTGTCGATAAACGAGCCGGTATACACTTTCCAGTCTTCCGACTGGCTTACATCGGCGCCTTTGCTTAGCACATAGCCCGAATCGGCTTTCAACAAATCGAGGATTAAGCGGAAAAGCGTTGTCTTTCCGGCGCCATTGTTGCCGACCAGCCCCAACAACGTTCCCTTTTCTATCTGTAATCCGGATATGTCTAAAGCGACTTTATCGCCGAATCGTTTGACTAAATTGTTGATTTGAAGTTCCATATTTATCAATTAAAAATTAAGAATTAAGAATTAAGAATGAAGAATGAGCGCGTAAGCATTAATTACGAAAGCCTTCCATGTTTTTATATTTGCGTTTCAGGAATCGTTTGTAAGTAGATGCCAGCCAGTATTTAACCGTTAGGGTGAAAAGGAGGCCGGTAATCAGCATAAACAGGCAGACAGTGGTTTGTCCCCAGATTACCTTAATAATAAGAATCAGTAGAATGGGAATAAACATGGTAATCATCGTGATAGCGATCATATTTCCCGACTGTCCTTTCCAGTTCATCATGCCTTTGTCGAACAGGTCGAAGTGGGTTTTATTGTAAACCGCATTCTGGAAAATAAGGAAGAAAACAGGCCCTATCGTATAGAAAAACGCCGAAAGGAGGAACAATATACTTAGTTTCCCCTGAATGGCGGGTATCAGTAACAGCAGTGTAATCAATAGCGAATAAGACGAATAGAGGATGTATTTGCTTTGCAGCAGGTCGAACAGGGAGGAGCGGCGCACCATCAAACCGTCGAAGAACGACGATTCGGAAGTGAAGATATACTGTCCCATAATCAATCCGAGCGTACCGAGCGTCAGGATGCAGTACAGGTACATAGCAAATGTTCCCGACTCGTCGGCCCGTTGATAGATATTGTTGGGAATATACAGTTGCATTACGAAGAACCAGAAACACAGGAGCGCCACGAGTATCGTTTGTTGCTTCAGGCGTTTGGAACGAAGTATCATTTTGATTTCCAAATTCATGAAATCGCCGATAGCGCCGAACCGGTCTAAAAAGGACAGGCTGGAAAACGATGAAATCTTTTCGGTTTTTTCGCCTTGCAGTTCGCTGTAAACCGCAGTGCGCATCAGCGTGCGGTTGCATATCCACAAGCTTGCCAGAAAGACGATTAATCCCATCCACATCAACGGATGATTGTTTAACAACCCATCGCCCGCCCGTTGTGTATAATCGCCCGTCGGCACGTTGAATAAGAAAGGCAACGCAAGGGACAGGGCTACCAGCAATACGGGTGCAATATAGAACCAACCATTTTTACTAATCAAAGAATGAATAAGATTGACAATCAAACTGACGGCAATGCACAAAAGATAGAAAAAGAGGATGTACAGAAATGCGGTTTCCAATCCATAATACGGTGTAACGGATTTGAGGGCGAAAGGAACAATCAGAAACAGCCAGTACCAGTTCCAGAAACTTCCAAACTCTTTCAACAACAGGAAATCGAATAACCGGCTTCGTTTGACGGGCAAAGTCAGGTAAGGCGCAATCTGCATGGATTGGTTTTGTTTCAAGAAAAGTTTAATCACCAAATCGGCAAGAAACACATACAGCAGAATCGAATTGAAAACGTCGATAGCCAAAGTGTAAGTTCCTGTCTTGAGTAGAAATTTATCGAAGACAAAACCCAATGCCAGAAACTCCAGCGCTAAAAAACCAAACATAATGAACATGAAAATCCGGACGGCGAGGTTGCGCTCGAACAGGGGGTTTCGTCGGAAGGATTTCCACTGGTGTTGTCGTAATTGTTGTTGTAGCATACTCTTTTGAGGATTTATGTTTTTCACTATTTTGCCGGGTTCGCCCTGGCGGATATATTTTTCAAAATACTGTATCATCAGTTGCTTTCTTGCGGATGCAAAGGTAGTATTTTTTTCTGAATAATAGGTATTTGAAAATTAATGGTTCATTCCTAATAAGAAGCATCGTTCGAGCCTTTGTTAGGAATACAAAATTCTTTTGTGAATGGGCTGCCCTTGCTCGGCGTAGGCTCTGCTTACGTCGGGCTAAAACATGTATCAAGATATACCGCAAGCGGGGACGCTTGCTTAATACGACGAAGGCTGGAGCCTTCGCCGAGCAAGGGTTAAATATCAATAACAAAACAACCCTAAACGACCAATAAAACAAAATTGTTAATAACTGTTCATAGAAACCCAACTGTCAATTAGAAAATAATCCGTACCTTTACGCTCGAAATTTTGGTGGCGTATTTTTTCAACCGAAAAAATCGCTGAAAAGGGAATCAGGTGTAAATCCTGAACAGACCCGCTGCTGTAATCTCCATTACAGTCGATGAACATACTCAAATCCACTGTTCCGAAAAGGAATGGGAAGGATGTTCAAAGACGGAGTAAGTCAGAAGACCTGCCAAAATGTATATCAAAGGCTTTCGAGGAATGAAGCCGATGACAAACAGATTGCAGTGTTCTTCCTGCCCTTGTTTTTCACCGTATTGTATTGCTTGAAGGCTGTATATTAACCATTAAAACGGCTTTTATGCAGTTTGGAAAAATTTTTATCGGCAGCTGTCTGTTACTTGCGGCAATCGGCGCAGTTGCTCAAAACAACCGGAATACCGGGCAGTTAGACACAACGCTCACATTAAAAGAGGTTGTCGTTGTCGGCGACCGTTACCGCGAAGTTATTCCCTCGCAACGCTTGTCGGGCGAGAAGTTGGAAGCATTAAGCAGTTTCTCGGTTGCCGATGCTATCCGCTATTTTTCGGGCGTTCAAATCAAAGATTATGGCGGTATCGGCGGGTTGAAAACGGTGGATATTCGCAGTATGGGAACTAACCATTCAGGTGTTTTCTACGACGGCATTCAACTCGGAAACGCACAAAACGGACAGATTGATTTGGGTAAATTTTCGCTCGACAACATTGAGGAAATCTCAATGTACAACGGTCAGAAAAGCGAGATTTTTCAGGCGGCAAAAGATTTTGGCTCGGCGGGAACGGTGTATCTGCGCACCCGCCGCCCGCG
>JAISYG010000140.1 GCA_031270075.1 Dysgonamonadaceae bacterium | reverse complement strand
AAAGTATTATTATGATGCAAAAAACTAAACAAAAAGTATCGTTCGCGACGCTCGTTCTCTCCCTCTTCGTTTTTTGTAGCGCTTATGCGCAACAGAAAACCATTTCCGGAGTGGTAACGGAAGCCGGCAGCGGCGAACCGGTTATCGGGGCCAGCGTTGCGATTAATAACACGTCGGTGGGAACGGCTACCGACCTCAATGGCAAGTTTTCCCTAACGGTTCCGGCGAATGGAACGACATTAGTGGTGTCGTATATCGGATTCCTGACACAGGAATTGCCGATCGATAAAACGGAATTCAGTATCGTTCTGAAAGAAAGTGCTACCGATTTGGATGAATTGGTGGTGATTGGGTATGGTTCCGTGAGGAAAAAAGATTTGACAGGCTCCGTATCCATGATTAAAGGGGATGTGCTGGTGCAAATGCCCGTTGCCAATGCGGTGGAGGCTATGACCGGTCGTTTAGCAGGGGTACGGATTACGGCTACCGACGGCTCTCCCGATGCGGAAATTATGATTCGTGTACGCGGAGGCGGCTCTATTACAGGCGATAACTCACCATTGTATATTGTGGACGGATTCCCCGTAAGTAGTTTTGGCGATATACCTGCCGGCGATATTGCAGATATTTCCGTTTTGAAAGATGCTTCATCCACGGCTATTTATGGAGCACAAGGCGCTAATGGCGTTGTGTTGATTACTACTAAAAGAGCCCAAACCGGCAAAACGCAGGTTTCGTACAACGGATTCATGCAGTCCAAACGCCTGTCCAAACGGCTGGATGTACTGGATCCTTTCGAATATGTGCTCTGGAACTACGAAATGGCGGCTATCAACGGAGAATCCGATGTCAATAATTTCCAGAAAAAATTCGGGTTTTACGAAGATATGGATTTATACAAATACCAGCGCGGTACAGACTGGCAGGACGATATGTTCGGTAGCAGTGTGATTTCGCAGCAGCAAAACATCAGCATTTCGGGCGGCACGGAAAAAACCAAGTATTTGATTAGCGGAACATACAACAAAGACGGCGGTTTGATGCCCTATACCAATTTCAGCCGTTATAACTTGAATTTCAAACTGGATCAGGCCATTGCCAATAACCTGCATTTCCAGTTCGACGCCCGCACTACCGATACGCAAACCAATGGCGACGGATCGGCCGGAGGCACCAACAAAATCAGAACATTTGAAGCTCTCACCCGTGGCCCCGTCAAAGGTTTACAGGATTTGGTTACCATCGATCCCAACCTGATGACGGAAGACGAACGCGACCAATGGATACAGGATAATATGTCGATGGCAGAACGCGCTTATCAATATTGGCGGCACCGGGAATCCCGCGTATTCGCTTACAATGCGGCCTTGAACTGGGATATAATTAAAGGCTTGAACTATCGTTTGGAAGGCGGATATACCTATGGCTTCAACGAAGATCAAAGTTACAAAGGATATACTACGGTCGACGCCGCCAATAACGGCGGAAAGCCTTTGGTGAGTTGGACGAAGACCAATACACAAACCTGGCGCGTAGCCAATATTCTGAATTACAACTTTACGCTTGCCGACAACCACCGTTTCAACCTGATGGGCGGGCAGGAAGTTACCTCCAGCGGAAATAATTCCAATGGAATGACCGTGAAGGGTTTCAACAAAGACCTTACGCCCGAGAAGATCTTTGCGAACATCGCTTTGGGCGATGGCGGTTCGGAAGTACGAAGCAGTGAGTCGGAACCGCACCACATGGCCTCGTTTTTCGGGCGAGCCGGTTATAATTTCAAGGATCGCTACCTGGCTACCTTTACTTTGCGTGCCGATGCTTCTTCCAAGTTCAAGTCCGGCAAACAATGGGGGTATTTTCCATCGGCTGCTTTGGCCTGGCGCGTCAATGAAGAATCGTTTATGGCGAACACACAAGACTGGCTATCGAACCTGAAACTGCGCCTCAGCTACGGTGAAGCCGGTAATAACCGCATCAGTTCGGGATTATACAAATTGGATTACAAAATATCTTCTTCCGGCACATACGCCATCGGCGATATTCCGAATAATTATTACGTAACGAGCAACAGCCAGCTCCCGAACCCCGATGTGCGCTGGGAAGCGATGATTACCCGCAATGCCGGCTTAGACTTCGGATTGTTCAATCAACGGCTTTCGGGTACACTGGAATATTATTGGAACAGTTCAAAAGACCTGTTGCTCGATGTGAAGATTACCGCTCCCGGCTATTCGAGTATGGTGAAAAATATCGGACAAACCACCAACCGGGGCGTTGAATTGACTTTGGATGCCTCGATTATCGAAAGAAAAAACTTTACATTGGGCGCCAACTTCAATATCGGCGTTAATAAATCGAATGTAGATGCTTTGGACAGCGAAGGAAACTTTTTGTCTTACAGCACCAATTGGGCAAGCACCGATTTGAAAGGATACAATGAATACGAAATACGTGTAGGGCAACCGGTAGGCCTTATCTACGGGTGGGTTACCGACGGCTATTACACCACATCCGATTTTGACCGTTACGACGAAGCGACTAAAAAGTACATACCGAAAGATAACGTGCCGACAACGGCTTTAACAGCCGGTAAAATCGGTATCCGCCCGGGCACCATCAAGTTCAAGGATTTGAGCGGCCCCAACGGCGTACCCGATGAAGTGATTGACGACTACGATCGCACCGTTATCGGTAATGCCAATCCCGATTTTACCGGCGGTTTCGGATTCAACGGAACAGTCTTCAAGAATTTCGATTACCTGTTGAACTTCTCTTTTGTGGTTGGAAACGATATTTACAACGCCAACAAACTGGCCTCGTCGCAGCAGTATCGTACCAGCTATCCCAACGTGTTGGGTATCTTCAGCAGCGACAACCGTTATTCTTATCTGAATTTGGCAGACGGTACGGTTGTAACCGACCTGGAAACTTTGGCTCAAATGAACGAAGGTGCCAATGCCAAAGAATACTGGTCGCCGCTGTCGTTCGGCAATTCAAATGCCGTCATCCACTCGTGGGCCATTGAAGACGGTTCGTTTCTGCGTTTACAAAACGTAACACTGGGATACACCCTTCCTCAAAAGTTTTCCCAAAAGTTTTCCTGTCAACGCTTCCGCGCCTATTGCACCTTGAATAACCTGTGGGTATGGACCAACTATTCGGGCTACGATCCCGAAGTAAGTTCAGCTGGACGCGGCTCTACATCCAAACAACTGATTCCGGGTCTGGATTATTCGGCCTATCCGAAAAGCTTTTCATGGACAGTCGGCCTAAATGTTACCTTCTGATGTTTTACTTTATAATACATAAAAAATATGAAACTCAAACATAATATAGTGCTTTTATTCGTCGCAGCCTTGTTCACAACGTCCTGCGAAGATTTTTTAAGCCCCGAAGCGCCCTCGTCGTTTTATCCCGATTATGTGTTTTCAAATACCGGCGACGCTGAAAAAGTTTTGTTGGGCGTTTATGCCCTGTTTGCTACCGACGACTACACTTCCCGTATGTCGAATGTATGGATGCAGAATACCGATGTGGAAGCCACCGCACCGAGCGCCAATCCCGACGGGTCGCGTCGCGATGTATGGTCGCTGCAAGGCGGCTTGCTGACAAGCTGGGGCGAAATGGACAGCCGCTGGCAAAACAACTACTTAGCCATCGACCGCGCCAACCAGTGCCTCGAAGGCATGTTGGCCAGTCCCGAAAAAGACAATCCCGATATGAAGATGATGTTGGGCGAAGCCTATTGCCTGCGCGCCTACCGCTATTTCCTGCTTTGCAACTTTTGGGGCGATGTGCCTTATTTCCGCGAAGCCGCTAAATACGGCATGGAACTCGATCGTCAGAAAACCGATAAAAACATTATCTACAGCGGAATGATACAGGATCTGGTCGATTGTGAAGGCGATATGTATTACATGAATCAGTTTGTCGACGGCGTCGAGCGGATGAACCGCGAATTTGCTTTAGGCATGATTGCCCGCCTCTCACTCTTCCGCGCAGGATACGGCATGACGAAAGAAGGCGTGATGAAACGCGCCGACGATTACTTAGACGTAGCCAACGACGAAAGCTTAGCCGTTACCTATACCGTGGGAGGTCAAACAAAAACCGCTCGCACCTCGCAAGAATACTACGAACTGGCAAAAGCCTACTGCCAAAAACTCATCAGCGAACGCCCCAAGGAATTAGGTAATTATGCCAAAATATTCCGCGACGAATGCGAACAATTCATCAACTCCAATGGTGAAACATTGTACGAAGTGGCTTTCGGAACAGGAACCACCAACAGCCGGGGCGATGTGGGCTGGTGCATCGGCACCGCAGTAACCGGCGGAACGAGAGGTACTACCACTATTCAGGTTTATTTTGCTCCCCCTTACTATTATTCTTTCGACCCGAAAGATATCCGTCGCGATGTTACCTGCTCGAAAGTGTCGTACGTGAACAATACGGAACAACGCATGGAATCCGTTACCACTTTAACGGTTGGCAAATGGAATCGCCTCTGGATGACAAACGACCAGGTGGAAGGTTCGTCTAAATCGACCGGAATCAATTGGCCGCTGATGCGCTATTCCGATGTTCTGCTGATGCTGGCTGAAGCCGAAAACGAAATCAACGGCGGCCCCAGCGCTTTGGCCAAAGAAATGCTGAAAACCGTGCGCCAACGGGCATTCGATGCTGCCGATCAAACCGTGAAAGTAGAAAACTATGTGAACGATCTGGCGTCGAAAGAAGCTTTCTTCAACGCCATTGTGAATGAACGCGCCTGGGAATTCGGCGGCGAGTGTTTGCGTAAATTCGATTTGGTTCGCTGGAACATCTACGGCCAAAAGATTGTAGAAACCAAACGCGCCATCAACAATATGGGTAAGGCAGCCTACGAACTGGAATTAGACAACCCCGAAGTAGCTAAATACGCTCATTTGGCCGATGTGGTCTATTACGAACGGATAGCCGGAACCATCGTATTCCTGAACAACCCGGATCAAAAAGCGGAAACGCCTCCGGTAGACGCTATCACAGAAAGCGATAAAGACGGTTATGTAAGTGGCGCAGGCATCTATGCCAAGAAAAACTGGACCAAATCGCTTTACAAGGAAACTACAGCTACCGACGGATCAAAAAGCTACGCATCGGCCGACTATACCAACTGGTCGTGGCGAGGGTATCAAGACGAAACCGGTCAATCGGCTGTGCCTTATCTGTTGCCTATCGGTACCAGTACACTTAGCTCCAGTGCGGTATTGAAGAACGACGGTTACGGTCATGTGTTTACTAATAACTAATAAAAAGCATAAGAAGAATATGAAACTGAACATACAAAGATTGCTCTTTCCCGCAATCGCACTGATGCTGATGGTTACGGCATGTAATGAAGAAAATGATTTGGGAACTCCCCCGCGCTTGTTTCGTCCGGTGGTAGAAGGAAGCATGGGTGGCACATGGATTAAACTCACTTGGGATCGCTATACGGGCACGCAGTCGTATAACATTCAACTGTCCGACGACACCGATTTTACGAATATTCTGGAAAATGCATCTACCGAAGATGTGGAATATACATTTGAAGGCTTGAGGTATAATACACAATACTACATCCGAATACAGGGAATAGGCGATGGTATTCAATCCGAACCGGTTACCTATACCGGAAAGACGGCCAAATATCCGACCCATCTCCTGTCGCCCGCATCGAGCGATTGTATCGATACGCAAGTCAGGGTGAAATGGGAAACGGAATACTACGATAACCTGAAAGTATATATAGGTAAAGAATATATAAAAACCGTCGATCTGACAGCGGAAGACAACGACGAAAAAACAATTATTGTCCGGGATCTGAATCCTTCCTCTACCTATACCATCCAAGCGTATCGCGAAGAGGCGTATTTAGGCGAAATGGACTATACAACTGTCGCTGCACAGGTAATCGAAGGAGATTATGCCGACCTCCGGTCGTTAGATCCGGCAGAAGCCTATTCCAAACTCACCCAAACGTATTTCGACGAACTGGAGGCGCAATATCCCGGCGGATTTACGGTGATATTAGACGGTGGCATCCATTACGAAATCGGAACCGTTAACTTTTCGACCAACTTCAGCCTGGTTACCGGCCTCAGCCTCGCGGGCAACGCCATTATCGAACACAATGGCGGCATCGGAATCAAAGCGGACGCCAACGTCGGGTTTATTACCCTGAATAACCTTATTTTCACCGACCACCCGAGCAGTCCGAGAAACGGTGGAAACTTCGGCGGTAAATATGCAATCGACATACGCGGCACAACAGCCAACGCTAAAATAGGCGAACTGAACATCGTGGGTTGCGACATCCGTTACAAACGCGGCATGTTCCGGGCGCAATCGCCGGTTGAAATCGGGAAAATTACCATCGACAATTGCATTATCGACTCCATGGGCGGTTATGGCATTACCAATGCCGACCATGCAAACGCCTATTTCAAAGAAGTGATCATTAAAAACTCGACCATTGCCCATGCCGAAAAAATTCTGGTGGCATCCAAACCGACGCCAACCGACCAGTGCCATTCGATCGTATTGGAAAACCTTACGGTTTGTTACGCTCCGAAAGGCGAAGGCAATTACATGATCGATTATAACAATCAAACGCTTCCGGGTGGAATTACTGTTAAAAACTGTATTTTTGGCATCGGCTGGGACAGCAAAGTCCGTGGTATGCGAAGTGCAACAACGAATATAGCTATCGATAACAGCTTCCGCGCCGGCGATTTGGAATGGACTGTCAATGCTTCGACCGGCGAACCGCAAAATCCCATCGACCTGGAGCGCCTGACCGAAACCACGGCCGCCCTCTTTGCCGATCCGCAGAATCTGAATTTTAAGATCACCCATGATGCGTTGGTAAATAAAGTCGGCGACCCCCGGTGGTGGAAATAAACAGTGCACCCGGTTCGGTACAGGTT
>JAISYG010000128.1 GCA_031270075.1 Dysgonamonadaceae bacterium | reverse complement strand
TGGTAAGCGGCAGCGCTTTTATTCCTTACAATTCCGGTCCCGAATTATTAGTTGAGCCCGGCACCTATACTTTTGTGGCCTATTCTTACAACAATATATCCCCACTGACACACAGCGCCACCGAAACGGTTTCGTTATCGCCCGCCACCGAAGCCGACGGCCATTTCCTGTGGGGTACGACCACTGCAAGCGTATCAGCGGGCAGCAGTACGGTAAGTATTACGATGAAGCGCCGGTTGTCGAGAGCAAGCGTAAGGGTTACAACCCCGTCTTCTTCCTATCCCATCACTGCTATTAGTGGTATAACAATCGCTCCCGGTCATAGCGTGGATATGAGTTTAAAGACCGGCAGTTTTACCTCGACGGCAAGTACGATTTCCCAGCCGGTTTCCACCTATACAGGGCTTACTACGCATACGGTTAACACTGAGCAGCGTTTAGTCTGTACCAACGGGTCGTCGACCACCACTGTAACGATAGCGTCTATTACAATCAACAGTAACACACACAACGATCTTACGGCGGTCTTCATTAAACAGTTGGAACCCAATAAATCATATATTCTTCGGGTGGACATAAGGAAACTGGTTGCCTGGGCGGGGTCGAATATCTACTGGGTTGAAACCGAATCGGCTACAGGTGCCGGCTATTTGACCTTTTCGCCGCTCGGCGACCGGAGTAAGGAGATGTACCAGGGAGTGTTCTTCAAATGGGGTTCGCTGGTCGGGGCATCGCCTACGCAGTACAGCCCCGGAGTCAGTAATGACTTCGATGTTAACGATACGATTTATGTGCCTAATCATAATGCCGCTAAAACAGCCATTAGCTGGGTCAGGACAACACCTGCTGCTGCCGTTACCGTCAGCAGGTGGACGAACCCTACTGGTCATCCTTTATACTACTGGCAGGGCATTCCTTATGTTAATGTGAGTTATCCATCAAGTCTAAATACGGATTATACCGACGACTACCTCACGAGGGACTACGATTCCGGGATGGGTGATGCATCGGGCGGTCATGATCCCGTTGTATATAAGGGCGATATCTGCAAATACCTTAGCGGTCAGCCTCACACGCCTGCCGGCACCTGGCGGATGCCGACGCAAGCTGAGTTTCTGTCTGCTTCCAATCAATGGACGACAACCAACCCTACCAACGCTTATTGGCGCCGGGTTCCCTATGAAAATACTGGCGGTTGGCTTACAACAATTGGTGATGTTACAACGAATAGTGTTCAGTGCGGTCATCCGGATGGCAGTTATAATGCTTGGACACACGGTGTATCGTACTGCGGCGTTAATGTTTTCCCCGTTTCGGGGTACCGCGACACTTCTGGTAATCTGTACAACATAGGCGCTACCGCCTGCTACTGGAGCAGTACGATGAGTGAATTGACTGGCGGGTACGGTGCGCAATTCCTCTATTATGATTGCTACATAGAAGGGCGTAAACCCTATCGGAACCACGGGTTCCCCATACGTTGTGTCCACCAAGAATAGAGCGACACTTGTTTCCGTTCATTGGATTGATTGGATATAGCGGGCGTCCTGCCGGACGCCGAAAAAAGACGAATATAGGTGCCTGTGAATTTTTACGTTGGGGTGGGTAAAAGTTATGCAGGTGTGGAGCATGCAAGGCTCCTGTCAAATTCTTGAAAAATCTTTGGAAAAACGATTCCAATCCCGCAAAAAAATCCTACCTTTGCACCCTCAAACGAGCGAATCTAATTCTAAAAATAATTACAAAATGAAAAAGTACAATTTTAATGCAGGCCCCTCTATCTTGCCTCAGGCAGCAGTGGATAACACGATTGAAGCCATCAAAGAGTTTGCGGGCACCGGTTTGGGATTGATGGAAATAAGCCATCGTTCAAAAGAATTTCAAGCCGTGATGGACGAAACGTCCGCCTTGTTCAAGGAAATACTGGATATTCCCGAAGGCTATTCGGTATTGTTTCTGGGAGGCGGCGCCAGTCTGGAATTTTGCATGATTCCCTACAATTTGCTGGAAAAAAAGGCTGCTTACCTCAATACCGGCACATGGGCCAATAAAGCGTTGAAAGAAGCGAAACTGTTCGGCGAAGTCATAGAAGTCGCATCATCCAAAGAAGCCAATTACACGTATATTCCGAAAGACTATACCATTCCGGCCGATGCGGACTATTTCCATATTACCACGAACAACACCATTTTCGGAACGGAAATACACAACGATATGGATTCCCCCGTGCCTTTGGTAGCGGATATGTCGTCCGATATCTTTTCCCGTCCGGTAGATGTATCCAAATACGGACTGATTTACGGCGGCGCTCAAAAGAATTTAGCTCCCGCAGGCGTTACCTTCGTTATTGTCAAGGACGAACTGTTGGGGAAAGTGAGCCGTCCGATTCCCACCATGCTGGATTACCGGACACACATTAAAGACGGTTCGATGTTCAACACACCGCCCGTAGTGCCTATTTATGCCGCTCTGCAAACCTTGAAATGGTTGAAAGCCCTGGGTGGCGTGAAAGAAATGTATCGCATCAACAAGGAAAAGGCCGCTCTTTTGTACACTGAAATCGACCGCAACCCCTTATTCCGCGGAACAACAGCCGTGGAAGACCGTTCGCTGATGAATATCTGCTTCGTCATGAACGCTGATTACAAGCACTTGGAAGAAGCCTTCTACAAATTCGCTACCGGCAAAGGCATGGTGGGAATCAAAGGACACCGTTCCGTGGGCGGTTTCCGCGCTTCTACTTACAATGCGCTTCCGAAAGAAGCCGTTCAAGCCTTGGTCGATGCCATGCGGGAATTTGAAAAACAACATTCATAAAACAATTGATATGCAAACAATCGACAAGTTTAACTTTGCAGGGCAAAAAGCATTTGTACGTGTAGATTTCAACGTACCTTTGGACGAGAGATTTAATATTACGGACGACACGCGCATCCGGGCGGCTATTCCTACTTTGAAAAAGATTTTAGCCGACGGCGGTAGCGTCATTATCAGTTCCCATTTGGGCCGGCCGAAAGGCGTAGAAGGAAAATATTCGTTACGGCATATTCTTCCGCGTATTTCTGAACTATTAGGCGTGGAGGTCGATTTTGCCGGCGATTGCCTCGGACAGGAAGCGGTGGACAAAGCCGCCGCCCTGAAACCCGGACAAGCATTGCTGCTGGAAAATCTTCGTTTCTATGCAGCCGAAGAGGGGAAACCCCGCGGATTGGCCGACGACGCCGGCGAAGAAGAAAAAGCCGCCGCCAAAAAAGCGGAAAAAGTCCGTCAGAAGGAAATGGCTGAGCAATTGGCTTCATACGCTACGGTATATGTAAACGACGCTTTCGGAACGGCTCACCGGGCACATGCCTCGACCGCGCTCATCGCCGATTATTTCGACGCCGACCACAAACTGTTCGGTTATTTGATGCAAAACGAAATCGATGCGGTAGAACGGGTATTAAGCAATACGGTGCGTCCGTTTACGGCCATTATGGGCGGTTCAAAAGTTTCGTCCAAGATTGAAATCATCGAAAATCTGTTGACCCGGGTCGATAATCTGATTATTGCCGGCGGTATGACTTATACGTTTGCCAAAGCGCTGGGCGGCAAAATCGGCAAATCCATCGTCGAAAACGATAAACTGGATTTGGCTTTGAGTTTGATTCAACGCGCCAAAGACCATCATGTGAATCTGGTATTGGCGATAGACGCCAAAGCGGCCGACAGCTTCAGTAACGACGCTCGCACGCAAATCGTTCCCGTCGACCGGATTCCCGACGGATGGGAAGGTTTGGATATCGGCCCGGCAACCGCAAAGAAATTTGCGGAAGTCATCGAGGCTTCCAAAACCATTCTTTGGAATGGACCTACGGGTGTATTCGAGTTCGATAACTTTGCAGCCGGTTCGGCCTCGGTAGGCGCCGCTATCGTTCGGGCTACCGAAAAAGGCGCTTACTCTCTGGTGGGCGGCGGCGATTCGGTTGCCTGCGTCAATAAATTCGGTATTGCCGGAAAAATGAGTTACGTATCGACCGGAGGCGGCGCTTTGCTGGAATTTATCGAAGGCAAAAAATTGCCGGGTATCCAGGCGATTCGCGGCTATTAATCGGCATCGGTATACATAAAAAGAGGCTGTTTCCGTTTGGAGGCAGCCTCTTTTCTTTTGTTTTTCCCGTTTATTCAATAAACTTCACCTTACTCGCATCGCGTGGCCGGGCTTCCGGCGCTTCATCTTTATAACCCACCGCTACCGCAAAAATGATTTCATGCGTATCGGGTAAATCGAGTGCCGCCATGATGTCTTGAGCATCCGGATGGTTGGGGATTCCGCCCATATTACCCAAAACCACCGTTCCTAAATCCATCGCTTCGGCCATCAGCAGGATATTCTGTGTGAGAAAACCGCAATCGGCGCTACTAATGCCGCTCTTTTTATCCTTTGCAATCGCAATTAAAGTGGGCGCTCCATAAGAAAAATTCGGATTGATAGCCCGGATTTTTTCCATGATCTCAGCACTTTGAATGACCCTCACTTGCCAGGATTGTCCGTTTCCGGCGCTGGGTGCATTGATGGCGCATTGTACAAGCGTATCCAACTGCGCTCTCGAAACTTGTTCAGGCTTATAAGCCCGGATACTCCGGCGACTCATGATGTTTTCATACACCAACTGAGCTTTGCTCAATGGCGGAATGACCGGTTCGGCAGCCGATTTCGTACACGAAATCATTGCGGCTGCAATGACTAATGCTACTAACTGTTTGTTCATGACTTTTTTTGTTTAATGAATGAATTTGTAAAAATAAGAAAAATCATACAAACATCGACAAAATAAAGTTATGAAAGGATGAAAAACTGTCAAAAAGGGTTTGTTATTTAACATATTTAAGAAAACCACAAAAGAATGTCAAATTTTATATATAATATTGCAGTGCTGAAATGTATTGATAATGGGTTTAATAAAGTATTTGCGCCAATGGCTGTTGAAGCCCGATATACGGACTTCTGTTTCTTCTATTCTCTTTTCACTAAGTGAATTGGAGAAGGAAAAAACCCTTTCGGAACACGGAAGAAGCATGCTTGCCACCGCTTTGTCCCATGCCGACCGATTGGAAGAAAGGGTATTGCGTAAATACAACCGGCATACGGAAAATCATTCATCCAACGCACAGGCCAACGTTTCTGCTCCCGCAAACCGTATCCGTGTGAAAGAAACCTTGCTTTTGGCCGAAGCCAACAACACGATGCAGCAATTCCTCCGGGAAAACCTTTCGGAAGACTATCTGGTAACTTGTGTCGACGACGGAGCCCAATCACTGGAACTGGCCCGGGAAATCAATCCCGACATCATCATTGCCGACGCTCTCATGCCGGGTTTGCGCGGATATGATTTGTGTCGTATCCTGAAATCGTCCATCGAAACCAGTCATATACCGGTTATCTTATTGTCGGCTTTGAACGAAAAAGAAAACATTATTTTCGGACTGGAAGCGGGCGCCAACGATTACATCGTGAAACCTTTCGATGTCGATATATTGAAAGCCCGGATACGTAATATTCTCCAAAGCCGGGAACAGTTGCGTAAAACCGTATTTTCGCCCGGCACCCCCATCGAAGAAACCAATTACACCAACGAATTGGATATTGAATTTCTCGATAAAGCCATCCAGATGATCGAAAGAGAAATTGCGAACTCCGACTTTTCCGTCAGCGATTTTTGCAGCTTATTGGCTATGAGCCGTACTTCGGTTTACAACAAATTGAAATCGCTGACCGACCAGGCGCCTAACGATTTTATCCGTATCATCCGCTTGAATAAGGCGAAAGATTTTTTGGAATCGGGAAAATATACGGTTTCCGAAGTTTCTTATATGGTAGGATTCACCGATCCGAAGTATTTCAGTACAAGTTTTAAGAAGCAGTTTGGTATCAGTCCCAGCAAAATTGATAAATAACAGTCTTCAAACCTTTTTTGTTAAAAATTCAACCTCGATCCGAGGAATAGAGAGTAATATTGCATCGTAAAAACTAATAGTAAGTGAAATAAAAATATGGAAACCTATCTGGGCTTGGATTTGGGTGGAACCAAATTGCTAATCGGCGAATTGGATGGTAATGGAAATATACTGAAGTATAAAAAATACAATTCGGGATTTTTCAACCAGCAATCGGCTTTGGAAGTTATCAAGGAATCGTTGGACGATTATATCCAAACGGTGGGGTGGATCGAAAACGTCCCCGTATCGATGGGCGTAGGCCTGATCGGACGAGTAGATCCGGGTAAAGGAATCTGGCTACAAATCGATCCTACCCGAACGCAACCCATTCCCTTGGCCAAAGAATTATTCGATCTTTACGGTATTTCCTGCCGCATCGACAACGATGTAAAAAGCGCTACCCGGGCCGAACGTTATTTCGGTTTTGGCCAGATTTCCAAGAATTTCATATATATTAATGTAGGAACCGGAATTGCGGCCGGTTTTGTCGTTAACGGCCGGCAAATACGAGGCAGTCATTGCAATGCCGGCGAAGTAGGACATACGCAGGTGGGCGTAAATGTAGGAATCCAATGCGGTTGCGGCCGGATGGATTGTGTGGAAAAAATTGCCTCAGGCATCGGTTTTGACGCTTGCGCCCGTCTGTTGAAAGACCGGTACGAAACGCAATTGCACATTCCCGATGACCCGGAAGAACGGGTACAAGTAAAAGATATATTTGCCTGGAGCGAAAAAGGCGATCCGCTGTGTGTGCATCTGGTAGAAAATGCGTCGCAAGCGTTGGCCAATTTAATCATGAATCTGGTGCGGGTGAGCGACCCGGATACGGTGGTGCTGGGCGGTGGTTTGGTATCGGACGGATTCCTCCATACCCAAATATTGGAAAAGCTGAATCCAACCACCATCCGCTTTGTTAAAAACGGTATCGTGATTACGAAACTGAATCCCGACTTTATCGGTTTGCTGGGAGCGGGAGCCGTAGCAATGAATGTATGACTTTTCAACTATCATGAAGATTACAATTGCAAAAAACGAACAAGAGTTTGATACCATAGCCGCCTGGCGGATTATGGCGGCAATGGAAACGCATCCGAAAGCGGTCATCGGCTTATCAACCGGACAAACAACCGTCAATATGCATCGCATAGTGACGGAAATCTACCGGCAATACCCCTTCGATGTATCGGGAATTACTTTGTTCGGCGTGGACGAAATTACCAATGTGCCGCGCGATTATTCCGGCACCTGCTATACAATCCTGAAAACACAGATGGCAGATGCTTTGGGAATCGAAGAACCGCAATTCCTGATGCCGCCCACTGTCAGCAATGATTTTGAACGCGAATGCCGGCAATACGAACGGGCATTGGAAACGCGCGGAGGCGTCGATTTACAGATACTGGGTTTGGGAACGAACGGACACCTGGGTTTTAACCAACCCGGAACTCCTTTCGAAAGTGTTACCTGGATTTCCGTTATGGACAAAGATCTGGAAACCCGTATCCGACAAGAAACCCTTACTCCTCCCGGACAAGTATTGGGCGGATTTACCTTGGGCATCCAAAATCTTATGCACTCGCGCAAGATTGTTTTAGCCGCCAAAGGAATCCGGAAAGCCGGTATTGTCAGGGAAATGTTGAAAGGGCCGGTTACGACCAGAGTGCCCGCTTCCATCCTGCAATTGCATCCCGATTGCGAATTTTTACTGGATACCGATGCTGCAAAATACATCATATAATGACACAAACAGATAAAAACACAAATCGGATAGGACCATTTATTGCATTGGTTTTCCTGTTTTTTATTATCGGTTTCCTGACCACGGCAAATGCTCAATTTCAGGGACCGCTAAAAGCCGCTTTTCTCGAGGGAGTCGGAAACCTGAAAAACACCTTTGCTACACTTATTACTTTCTCCTGGTTTCTGGCCTATCCGATTTGCGGCGGCGTCGGTTCTTCCTGGATTCATCGTTACGGCTATAAAGGAACTTTAATTCGGTCGCTTTTTGTGATGATTGCCGGTTTGGGACTGTTCTTTCTGTCGTCGGGATTTACCGTCCGTTTTCCGGAAGCGAATCTGCAAATGGGAACGAACGTTGTACCCTGGGGATTTTTTATTTTCCTGCTGGGTTCGTTCACCGTGGGCGCATCGGCCACGATTATGCAGGTAGTCATTAATCCGTATTTGACGGCCTGTTATGTAAAAGGGACGCAACCGGTGCAACGACTGGCCATAGGCGGTTCGGCCAATTCCATCGGCACCACCATCGCTCCTTATTTCGTTACCGGAATTGTTTTCGGCGGTTTGGCGATGGAAGACATACAGGTAAGCCAACTGATGCTGCCTTTTGCTTCGCTGATGCTGGTAATGGTTTTGGTGGTAGGCGCTTTGTTCCGATTATCAATGCCCGACATTGCGGAAACCAAAGCCGCCGCCGGCGAAAAGTTAGAAAAAAGTGTTTGGTCGTTCCGGCATCTCACTTTGGGCGTTATTGCCATCTTCTTTTATGTTGGGGTGGAAGTTTGTATCGGCGCCAATATCAATTTATACGCCATCGAACTCGGATATCTGAATCCGGCGTTAATGGCCACTCTGTATTGGGGCGGAATGTTGATCGGGCGTCTGACCGGCAGTTCGTTAAGCACGGTTCCCCCACGGATACAATTAATCGTTACAACCGTTTGCGCCGCTCTGCTTAGCTTGCTGGCCATAGCAACAAACAATCCCTGGCTACTGGCGGCGGTCGGTTTGTTTCATTCCATCATGTGGGGAGCCATATTTACCCTGTCGGTGGCTCAATTGGGCAAATACACGTCCGTAGCCTCCGGCGTATTTATGATTGGAGTGGTCGGCGGCGCTATCCTTCCGCTGTTGCAAGGCGTCTTTGCCGATTTTGCGGACGGTTGGCGGTGGTCGTGGTTCCTCGTGGTTTTGGGGGAACTGTTCATGCTCTATTACGCATTATGGGGCTCAAAAGTGGTACAATCGACTGAACAAAAGAAATAATTCACAATATTCTAATACAAAAATCACTTTTAATTTTTAAGTTTATGATACAAGAAAAAGTTAACAATTTCGGGAACAGTTTCCCGCTCGGGTTCATGCTTTGTTTTATTATGCTAACCCTGATTTTCTCTTGCGACAACCAACAAGGCTCGGACAAACCCTACGATCCGTCCCTGCCGGTTACCGTAAGCACATTTTTTCCGGATTCGGGCGGAATGGCCTCGAAGGTCATTATTCAAGGTTCCAATTTCGGGAATAATGTCGATGATGTTAAAGTCTATTTCAATCAGAAACAGGCTGCCGTTATTTCTTCCAAAAGCGATATCATGTATGTCCTGGTTCCTCGTCAACCCGGCGACATTTGCGAGGTATCGGTAGTGATAGGAACAGACTCTGTGGTAGTTGACCAAACGTTCAGGTATAAAACTTCTGTGGTAGTTACTACCGTAGCCAGCAAACCCAATTCGCTGGGCGACGACGACTACATCTACGACGGCACGCTGGCCGAAGTAGCCTACGGATGGATCGATTATTTGGTTGTGGACAAAGAAAACAACCTGTTTATCAACCAATCGTGGCCGCCACGCATTATTTTTATCAACGAGGAGCAAAATCGCTCCACAGTGGCTTATGGCCCTCATCCCGTCACGTGGTGGCAATCTTTCTCCCAGCCCACCATTGATAGCGAAGGAAGCGTCGTATATTTTCCCGACGAAGGAAACGACTGGAACGGTCCGAACCGTGAAAATTTCTATGTTCTTGATCCGGGATCGCAGTGGGCGGCTTCCGTCCGTCAGATGATTCACCCTTCCGAAGCGGATCAGGCAGCCGGAGTGAAAGATTTTTATGTAACGAATAAAGATGCTTTCGCTTACAATCCCTCCGATGGCTCGATCTGGACCCGCTCGCGCGAAAGCGGACAAATGATTCGTTTCCACGCCAAAACACGGAAAGGCGAAGCGATAGAAAACGGTATCATGCCCGGTTCCGAAGGGAAACTGTTATTCCACCCAACAGAGAAAAACATGCTGTATATAGCCTATACCAACCGGAATTGTATTTTTACCTACAATGTCGAAACACATGCACATACTTTATTTGCAGGCAAACAAGGGGTGCAGGGTTGGCGCGACGGAACCCGTTTGGAAGCTGAATTTAATTATCCCGAACAAATTACCTTTGACGCCGAAGGAAATCTCTATGTAGCGGATGCCAATAATCATGTCATTCGTAAGATTGCAACCAACGGATTGGTAAGCACAGTGATCGGCATCGGCGGAACAGCCGGCTATCAGGACGGAAGTCCGGAAGAAGCTTTGCTGAATACCCCATCGGGGATTGCCGTGAATTTGGACGGCGATATCTACATCGGCGACAACGGTAACAAATGTATTCGCAAACTATCCATTCAATAACCTCAAAAGAAAGAAAGTAAGTAAGTATGAAAGCACTAAAAATATGTATGCTTTTGTTGTTGATTAGCCTGAACGCTATCGCCCAGCAAAACGCCGTTTTGAAAATGGAAGGTAAGGTGTACGATGAGGAAAACAGTCCGGCTATCGGCGCCAGTGTGTACTTGAAAAATCGTCCGGGTATAGGAACAAGCACCGGATTGGACGGAACATTCAAATTAGACGCCCAAAGAAACGACGTGATCGTCGTTTCATACATCGGTTACGAAAATTTTGAATATCTGGTAACCAAGGAAGAGAAAAACCTGGAAATCAGATTGAAAATCAATGCTCAACAAATGGAAGAAGTGGTCGTTACGGCCTTGGGAAACCAACAACGGAAACTGAGTGTGGTCGGAGCCATCTCGACCATCAATACCGATGAACTTCAGGTGCCCGCCACTTCGCTCTCCAATATTATCGGCGGACGGTTGCCGGGTGTTATTACCATGCAAACCAGCGGTGAACCCGGGAAAAACATCTCCGAATTCTGGATTCGCGGTATCGGCACATTTGGCGCCAACAGTAGCGCCCTCGTACTGATCGACGGACTGGAAGGCGATTTGAATTCCATCGATCCGGCCGATATCGAAAGTTTTTCTATCCTGAAAGACGCTTCGGCCACCGCCGTATATGGTGTCAGGGGCGCTAACGGCGTGGTGTTGATTACAACCAAGCGCGGTCTGGAAGATCGATTACAAATTACCGCGCGCGCCAATTTTACGGTTTCGTCCCTGCACAACAAGATGCCCGAATATCTGGGTGCATACGATTACGCCCTGCTGGCCAACGAGGCCAGAGAAGTGCGCGGAGATAATCCGCTTTTCAACGATATGGAACTATACCTGATTCAAAACCATTTGGATGCGGATTTGTATCCCGATATCAATTGGCAAAAAGAAGTACTAAGGGAAACCTCCTTACAGCAAACGTACTACGTAAGCGCCCGCGGAGGAGGACAGATCGCCCGCTATTTTCTGAGCTTGGGCACCTCGGTCGAAAATGCGGCTTACAAACAGGATAAAAGTAGTATTTACAGCAATCGGGTAGGCTACAATACCTATAATTACCGCGCCAATCTGGATATCAACCTGACCAAAACAACCAAAGTGTATTTTGGTGCAGACGGGTATTTATCGATCAAAGATGAACCCGGTATGGCGGACACGGATTATATCTGGAATGCACAGTCCATGCTAACGCCGATAACGGTACCCAAGATGTATTCTTCGGGACATTTCCCGGCGTATGGTCCCAACGATGCTTATTCTCCATACGTGATGTTGAATTATACCGGTATGTCTAAAAAAGAAGAATTGAAAAGCATGATTACGCTGGCTATTGATCAGGATTTATCCGTGATTACCAATGGATTGAAACTCAAAATACAGGGAGCTTACGACAACAATTCCAATTTTTATGAAGCACGTTTTGTTTTACCGGAAATGTATGCCGCTATTGGACGGACGCCTGTTGGAGATCTGATTTTGAGTAAGCGCGTGAACAGACAGGCAGCCCGATATACTTTTGGCTTGACCCGTTATCGTAAATACCACTTCGAAAGCAATTTGAACTACGAAAAGGTTTTGAACGATCATCGGTTCAGCGGCTTGCTTTATTATTATATGAGCGACCAGCAGAATACGATGGACTTCGACGGCAGCAGCATGGGAGCCATTCCTTTACGCTATCAGGGGGTATCCAGCCGGTTGACTTACGGATTCCGGGATACCTATATGATTGACTTCAATTTTGGATACACCGGATCGGAAAACTTCGAGCCCGGAAAACAATTCGGTTTTTTCCCCTCGGTGGCTGTCGGCTGGATACCTACAGGATACGAATTTCTAACCAATACGTTGCCGTGGTTGAACTTCCTGAAATTCAGAGCATCCTACGGTTCGGTAGGAAACGACCGGATTACCAGTAAGCGCTTCCCCTACCTGACCATCGTTTCTGAAAATGCTTCAGGAGCTTGGGGCGGAATTGCTTCCGGAATCACGGAACAGTATGTCGGCGCCGACAATTTAGTTTGGGAAAAAGCCATCAAATCCGATTTGGGTATAGAAGGACGCCTGTTTGGCGACCACTTGAGTTTTACGACCGACTTCTTCAACGATCAGCGCAATGGTATTTTCCGGCAGAGGCAGCAGATTCCCGATTATGTGGGGGTTGTGAATATGCCATTCGGTAATGTAGGGAAAATGAGAAGCTACGGAAGCGACGGAAATATCGCTTATACTCAGGATATCAGCAAAGATATTTCGTTCACGATCCGGGGCAATTATACCTATTCCAAAAACATCATCCAACACATCGAACAGGCCAATCCCAAATATCCTTACCAGTCGGCCGACAATATGCCTTATGGCTATATTAGCGGATATGTTGCTCTGGGTTTGTTCAACGATCAGGATGATATACAGAACAGTCCCATCCAGACATTCGGAAGTTATATGCCGGGCGATATCAAGTACAAGGACGTAAACGGCGACGGAAAAATCGACTCGGACGACCAAGTTCCTTTGTCTTACAATACCTATCCCCTGGTGATGTATGGATTCGGAGGAGAGTTTAAGTATAAAAATCTGACTTTGGGCGTTTTATTCAAAGGAACGGGAAAAACGGATTATTTCCATGTAGGACAAGCGGTTCAGCGAGGGAGTGTTTGGGAAGGAAACGGAATGGGGTATTTTCCTTTTTACGGAGGCGAAACAGGCAATATTCTGGATATAGTAGCCGATCCGTCCAATCGTTGGATACCGAAGGAATATGCCGAAGCGCATGGAATCGACCCCGCTCTGGCGGAAAATCCGAATGCAAAATTTCCCCGCCTGCAATATGGAAACAACAATAACAATACGCAATTATCGACTTGGTGGAAAAGCGATGCACGCTATCTGAGGTTACAGGAAATCACTTTGAACTACAATCTGAAGAAAGATTTCCTGAAAAAAGCAGGACTAAGTTCCATCGATTTACAATTGGTAGGTTCCAATTTATTCGTGTGGGACAAGGTAGGTATATTCGATCCGGAACAGGCCCATTTGAACGGACGCGCCTATCCGATACCCGCCCGCTATACATTACAGGTTTATCTTAATTTTTAAAATCCGTGAAGAATATGAAACATTTAAAATATATAGTTATACTGTTGTGTACACTCAGTGTAACCTGCTCTTGCGATTATTTGTCCGTCGATAAATATTTCGACGAAACCTTGCGCTACGATTCCGTCTTTTCAAACAAATTGAATCTTGAAAAGTATGTATGGGGAACGGCCGCCATGCTGCCCGATCCCGGCGCTTTTTGGGGCAATAATTTTACACCCGGCATTTTTGCCTGCGACGAGGCCATGATTAGCGGGCCTTTGAGCGAATACAGGGGTATGGACTACGTATTGGGTGCAGTCAGTCCCGATAATAATCTTTTTTCCTCCGTATGGTTAGATATGTACAAAGTCATACGCAAAGCCAATACCATTTTGGCGCGGATGGAAGAAGTACCCGATCTGACTTCTTTTGAAAAGATGGAATTAATGGGCTACGCCTATATGCTTCGCGCTTACGCTTATTATCTGATTCTGATGGATTATGGCCCTGTGGTTATTTTGGGAAACGATATTCTTGAAACCAACCGCGAGCCGGAATATTACGACCGTTCCCGCGCCACTTATGACGAATCGGTCGATTACATTTGTCAGGAATTTGAAAATGCCGCCAAATATCTGCCCACGCAGGTATCTTCGGCCTATTTCGGCCGTCCGACCAAAGGCGCTGCCTATGCAATGATTGCCCGCCTGCGTCTGCAACAGGCAAGTCCGCTCTACAATGGCGGAACGGCTTCCCATACTTATTTCGGAGATTGGACACGAAGCGTGGACGGCGAACATTATGTATCGCAAAACTACAGCGAAGAAAAATGGGCGATAGCTGCCGCCGCAGCCAAACGGGTAATCGATATGGGGCGTTACGTATTACACACCGTGCCGATCGATCCTACCCTGAGCGACGCTATCGACCTGCCAGCCAATGTGCCTACGACTAATTTCCCAAACGGTGCGGGTGGCATCGATCCCTTTCGTTCCTATTCGGATATGTTTACCGGAGAAGTATTGATGCAACGCAATGCGGAAGTGATATGGGGTTCGGTTTCACCGAGTACGCTGAACTATACGCGACATTCTTTCCCTTACAATGCGATGGGCGGTTGGAATCAAGTAGCGGTCAACCAGAAAATCATTGATGCTTATTACATGGCCGATGGGGGAACCGTGAGCGAATCGGGTCCGTATTTCACCTACAATACGGTGAGTACGCCCGATATGGTCTTTTCGGGATATACGCTTAAGAATACCGTACATCCGATGTTTGTAAACCGCGAAATGCGTTTCTACGCCAGCATCGGATTCAGCGGACGGTACTGGACAGCCAGTTCGACCACCGAAACAAACCGTAAGGAAATGGTTATCAACTACAACTATTCGGGCAATGGCGGTATCGGCGTGTTGAGCGGCGGAAGCGCTCCCACCCATTATCCGGTAACCGGCTATGGGGTTACGAAATACATTCACTCGGACGACGCCTGGGCGGGAACCGGTTACCAGCAAATGCCGAAATCCTTTCCGATTATCCGGTATGCCGAAATCCTGCTTTCATACGTAGAAGCGATAAACAATCTGAGCACATCCTACACTTTTTCCGATGAGGAAAGCGGAACAAGCGTTACCGTATCGCGCGATGTGGAGGAAATGGCCAAGTATTTCAATCAGATTCATTACCGCGTAGGACTTCCCGGTTTGAGCGACACTCAGCTGGCTTCGGTAAGCGAAATGCAGAAAATCATCGAAAAAGAACGGATGATCGAACTGGCATTTGAAAACCGGCGTTATTACGACGTGCGCCGATGGGGTATCTACGAAGAAAGCGAAAACGAACGCTGGATGGGGCTGGATATGTTTTCCGATCCTCCTTCGTTTTACAATATTGTGCCTGTCGATCATGTCCGGGCGCGCAGTCGCGTTGTAAACAAACGAATGGTATTATTACCTCTTACCCGATCGGAAGTAAGAAAAGCGCCTTCGCTGGATCAGAATCCGGGTTGGGGCGATTAAATGTACGGTATATAAATAGTAAATATGAAGAATATGAAGAAATATATTAAATTTACGGCCATGTGCCTGTTGGCATGGGTCCTCTGGGGTTTTTACGGATGCAACGAAGATGCCCTATTTGAAAAAGAACAGTACGAAAAAGTGCTGTGTCTTCTCAGCGACGACGACCATATTTTTACGGTGGTACATTCGCTGGAAGAGGACATCAGTACAGGTAATTTTTCCGTCATTGTGGGTGGCAGTAAGCATTTTGAAGAAGATGTTACCGTGGAATTTGAACCGGAAACGGAATTATTGGATCAATACAATAAGAAGAATTTCGATATCAATACCGGTAAATACGCCCGTCAACTACCGGCAAACCGGTATAGTCTTTCGTCGATGAGCCTGACCATTAAGGCTGCGGATAAACAGCAATACGGTTTGCTTCCGGTACAGGTGAATACGGCCGGTTTGTCGCCCGATACGACTTATGTTATTCCCTTGCGAATCAAAAGTGTATCCAAATACAAACTCAATCCGGATAAAATCAACGTGCTTTACCGCATTCGTACCAAGAATCATTACGCTTCTCAAAGTCCGGTAACGGATTATAGTTCGAGGGGAATTACACAGGCCGAAAACGCCGACGCCCCCGAAGCGTTGAATATCACCAAACGGATTGTGCCTGTTTCCAAAAATTCGATACGCTTTTATCCCGGACGCTTGAATTATGACGACCGGACGGCTACTGTCGACGAATTGCAGAACAATGCAGTCTTTATCCGGATAAACAGCGGCAATTCGATCGATCTCCTGCCTTACGGTACGGTGCAAATCGAAAAAATCGACGAATACAGTACCGATAATATGTACGAAGAAGTAGTGTACGGAAACCTGAATCGTTGCACGTTCTACCTGCACTACAAGTATCGTACGCAAAACAACGACGGTACTTATGGCGAGTGGATTATCGTTAACGAAAGTTTGCGAATCGACAGGAATAAAAACGAATAGTTTTTTATCAACCGAAAAAGGGTGTTTCAAAAAATGACTTTTGAAGCACCCCTTTTACCCTTATATCAATACTTATGGATAAATTCTATTCTAAAATTACCGGCAAACGAATAATAAGCGGAATAGTTCTTTTATTCGCTTTGTATTGGTTTGCTTACATGAACCGATACAATGTTTTGTATTACCAAGAGCAAACCCAGCTTTTTTTATTCAATCAATTGTATTTTCATAGCTATTGGATGCAAGTCGGGGGCGTCCTATCGTATATCGGTTCGTTCTTTACCCAATTCAGCTACTTTCCGGTTTTAGGAGCCTGCATTTACGGCGGATCGGTTTGGCTAACCTACCTGTTATACGACCGTATCCGAAAGTATTACCGGCTGAATTCCGGTTATGTTTTTGCTTTTTTTCCTGCCGTCTGCATGATTTTTGCTAATGCGGATTTGAATTTCAAACTGTCGTATACCCTGGGTCTGTTACTCGTTTTGGGGTTTTTCCGGATTTACCTCTCGTGTCTTCCCCGTTACCGGTTTCCCTGCGCCGTACTGATGCTTCTTTTGATTTATCTGATGGCCGGCGGCAATGTATTTCTGTTTTTATTACTGGTTCTGAGTGATTTATTTTTCGGGCAAAACGAATCCAATACCGTTAGAAAAGTAAGTAAAGCGCTTCTTTGGATGGCGCTGAGTATAGCAATACCCTGGTGTGCCTGGCGATTCTGGTATGTTGTCCCTTGCAAAGAAGCTTTTTTGGAAACAAGCCCGTGGAATTTGTTTTATCCCAACTATTTTTATGTAACAGCTTGGTTGGCTTTCCCCGTTTTGTTGCTGCTTGGCCTTGCTCGCGGAAGATTCAAACAAACCGGAAAATTTCCGGGAAAGATTTGGAACGGCGTCAACGCGGCATTGACCATCGGACTGCTTGTTTTCGGTAGTTTCTGGTCTTATAACAAACAGGCAAACTTAACGGTACAAATGAGTTACTTGCTCGAAAAAGAGGAATGGGAAAAAGTAAACGAACTTTCCGCCCAGACGCTGCCCAGTGAACTGACTTCCTATTTCAACAACATTGCTCTGTTCAAAACCGGCCAACTGTCCGAGCGGATGTTTCACTACAATCAGGTCGGCGCAAGCGGGCTATTGTTGGGCAAGAAAAACGGTTATTTCAACCGCTATGCGATGGGAATCCTGTTCTATCATCTGGGCGTAACGGCCGAAGCCAAACATTGCGCTTTTGAAGCCATGGTCGGAAATTCCATTTTCAAAGAGCCGGGAGCGCAAGCGCTGAACTATTTGGTAACCACCTCTGTTTTGCAACGCAATCCGGACGATTTCGATAAATACATTCGTTTTTTCGACCATAGTTTGTTTTACCGCCATTGGGCGAAGCGGCAAAAAGAACGCATGCATTACGCCATGCAGCATCCTACCCGGATTATCGAAGGACTACCGAAAACGGAACGATTCAAGGATTTTTTCATCAATTACAAGTACATTCATTCCACTCTACTGTATCTGTTGGAAAATAATCCCCACCATCAAGCGGCTTTCGAGTATCTGATGGCGTACTATTTACTGCAAAAAGATTTCGGATCCGCTAAAAATTGCATGGACACTTATTACGCCCATTTCGATTATCCGAAAATGCCCGCTCACTGGGAAGAATTTTTAGTGTTGTACTACCAGACCAATAAGCGCATCCCGCAAACCTTACCCGTGAGCCGGAAAACCGCCGAACGTTACGAACAGTTCCGGCTGTTGGTTATTGCTCCCTCTACCGATGAAATCAACCATTTACTGAAATCGCGGTATGGAAACACCTATTGGTATTATACGAGTTTTACTCCTGTTTTCTCACTTGGCGAAAATACTGAAAATGAATCGAAAACAATTTATTAATAGAGGGTGCTGGATAAGCGCCTGCCTGCTTTTCTGCGCTTGCTCGAAAGTTGAAAAGGTATCCCTTTGCGATCGGGACATCTGCATGTATCCCGATTATCCCGAAACGGTGATTCCCCTGAATATCTGTCCGCTCAATTTCCGGATAGATACGGAGGGAGAAGCTTTTTGGATTCGCTTTGTAGCCGGAACGGATTCGTTTGAAATAAAGTCTTCCCAAAAAGTGTCTATTCCCCTGAAGCAATGGCGGAATCTGCTGAGAAACCATCCGGGAGAACGGCTCGTCGTGAAGTTTTTCGTCAAAACCGGTTCCACTTGCCTGCAATACCGTAACAAACAGTTCTTTATATCCGACGAACCGATTGATTCCTATTTGGTTTACCGGTTGATTGAACCGGGATATGAACTCTGGTCGAAAATGGGCATCTATCAGCGATGTCTGGAAGATTTCGAGGAGAAACCCGTTCTACTGAACACCCAAACGGAACGGAATTGCATGAATTGCCATTCGTTCCGTAAGAATCGTCCCGAAAACATGCTTTTCCACCTGCGCACCACTTATGGGGGCACGATGCTTGTTAAAGACGGAAAAGTCAAAAAAGTCGATACGAAAGCGCCCGGCGAAATATCGGCCGGAGTTTATCCGCGCTGGCATCCCGGAGGACGCTATGTCGCATTTTCCGTCAATGCTACGCATCAATCTTTCCACACGGCCCACCCAAACGTGCTGGAAGTGTACGATAAAAAATCGGATCTGATGCTGTTTGATACGGAAACAGGCAAAGTAATTACCGACACGATAATTCACCGGGACGACCGTTTTGAAACATTTCCCGAATGGTCGCCCGATGGACGTTATCTCTATTTTTGCAGCGCCATAGCGCGGGAAATGCCTCAAAAATTCGACTCTCTGCGTTACGATCTGTTGCGTGTCGCTTTCGATCCTGAAACCTGTCGCTTCGGTACACAAACCGACACCCTGCTTTCGTCGGAAAGACTGGGAAAAAGCGCTGCCTTTCCCCGGATATCGCCCGATGGAAAACACCTCGCCGTATGCCTCACCGCTTACGGAACGTTTCCGATTTGGCATCACGACAACGATATCTATCTGTTGAATTTGGAAACCTGCGAACTCAGTCCGGCGCAAGCGATCAACAGCGATCAGAGCGACAGTTATCATTCGTGGTCGTCCAACGGCCGGTGGTTGGTATTTAGTAGCCGGAGAATCGGTGGCTTGTATACTCGTCCGTTCATTGCTTATTTCGACCGCAACGGAAATTTTCACAAACCCTTCCTGCTTCCGCAGAAAGACCCGGAACAGTACGACTTTTTACTGAAGTCATACAATGTGCCGGAACTGATTATCGCTCAAATCAAGATTTCGCCCCGCGGGTTTGAAAAAGCGGCGAAAGGGAGCGATTAAGTCCTGCCTTGCAGGCAGAGGTTGGCGTGTCGTGCTTGTGTCGCTGGTCGCTTACACCGCAGGTCAGCGACCTGCGGTGTGAAATACTATTTTTATCTATTTGTGTATAATTTGGATATTTAATACTATCTTTGTCATCATCTATAAATAAATCAATTGTATCATGAAATTTTTTCGACAACTATTAGGTATATCCATGCTAATCGTCATGGCTATGCCGCTGTATGCCACTCAGCCTGTCAAGGTGGATTTGAATATGAGTAGGAGGACCATAGCTGAAGTTAATGAGCCGGATTATACATCCTGGATCATACAAAACGGCCCAAGCGATGTTTTACAGCTGGATGACTTGACATTCACGCTGACCTCCATGGGCGACGGCGTGCTGAAATCGAACTGGTACAAAACCGGAATCGATTCAGCCCAATTAGCCAACGATGGCGTAATCGTCAGCGATATTCCCGACGGCAGCGAGAATGTATCCATCGAACTGAAAATATCCGGATTGCCCCCAGGCACGCACTCCATCCTGACGTATCACAATCAGGTGGACAATCCGGAAAACAATACGTTTGCGCCGATGGATATCTATTTCAACGGCCAATTACAGAAGGCCGCCCTGGAGCCTACCGTTCGCGTAGCGAGCAACGCCCTGGCCGCGAAGTTCTATACGGAGTTTAGCATTGCCGACGGCGAAGAGGCCGTGTTTCTATTGAAAGTCGTAGCCGGTTCGGAAGCATCGAATAAAACCGTTGTCATCAATGGCTTCGAGATAGGAACAAGCGATGCCGACGCCCAAGCGGTGTTGCCCGTTCCGGCCGACCGCGACGAACATGTGGATGCCGACAACGGCTTGTTCACCTTGCAGTGGACTGCTGCCTCCGGCGCCGTGTCGCACGATGTGTATTTCGGAACCAACCGGCAGGATGTGGAAGCCGCCGGGAAAGCAAGTCCCGAATACAAAGGCAATCAAACGACCACCGAATACAATGTAAGCGGACTGTACAGCATGGAAACCTACTACTGGCGCGTCGACGAAACCAACAACAGCGGTGCGGTAACCAAAGGAAACGTGTGGTATTTCCGTCCGCGGCAATTGGCGTTTGACGGAGCGGAAGGCTACGGACGTTTTGCCCGCGGAGGCCGTGGCGGCATAGTAGTCAAGGTAAGTAATCTCGACGACAGCGGCCCCGGCAGCCTGCGCGATGCGGTAGAGAATCCCGCCTACGAAGGCATTCCCCGTACAATAGTGTTCGATGTTTCCGGCCGGATTGTATTAAACGGCCGCTTGTCGGTCAATAAGCCCTACATTACCATTGCCGGACAAACCGCGCCGGGCAAAGGCATCTGCGTGAGCGGACATGCATTCGGTATAGGCGGAGTAAACGATGTTGTATTCAGGCACCTGCGCCTGCGTGTAGGCACCGACGATACCACCGACGGCATGGGGCAAAGCGGTTCCAACCATTGCATTATCGACCATGCATCCATCAGTTGGTCGAAAGACGAGGCA
>JAISYG010000051.1 GCA_031270075.1 Dysgonamonadaceae bacterium | reverse complement strand
ACCACGCTGCTGTCGATGCCGCCGCTCAAGCCCAATACGACGCCTTTGCGGTTGGCCTTTTCTACTTTTTCACGAATCCAGGCGGCGATTTTTTCGGCATACGCCGCCACGTTTTGTTCGGTGATTACGAATGATTTTGTTGCCATGGTTTATATTTTTTCTAAATTTTCGAAGAACTTTTCAATATCAATGTGAAGTTCCTCTTGTATCATGGCCGACGCCACTTTAGTCCGGTTAATAATAAGCTGGCCATTGCTCTTTTCCTTTATTTGATTAAACAACGAATCGTTATTTTCGAATAATATTGCTTTACCGTCAATAACCTGAAAAATATTTGCCTGTACCGTTTTCCACAATGCGTTTTTGGGAAGTGTTAAATTCTGTCCGGCGAAGAAATCATTCACTAAAGCCGTGTATTTTGATGAGAACAGATTGTCTTCTTTTTGTCCCAAATCGCGTACTATGGCTCTTACCCACGCTGCCGGCACTAACAGGTAGTTATCAATGTTCCGGCGTTTCCATTCATTAAAAACAGGATTTGTTTCTTCGGGATGGAAAACACTTGCATTGTCAAAATCGAATAAAATAGCCCGTTTTACCTGCGGGTTGATTTCCCTTAATGCTTGAAAATGCTCTTCCATCCGGGTTTTCATTCGGTTTTTACTTCCTCCTCCCAACGAATAGGGATAATATTGGTGATACAGTTCTTCTTTGCCGAGTGTGGCGGCCCACGCCGACAAAATCCTGCCGTCATCTTCGCCCTCAACATATAAAATAAACGGATTGTCCTGCGTCCGGATAATGTCTATATTATCTACTTCGCTCAGCGCTTTTAATATTACCCCGGTTGTTTTGACACGTTTGGGCTTGCCGGACATCATAGAAAGGATGCTGTCCACCGTTACGCCTTTAATAAATTCCTCCGAGTGTGTGGCTACGAGAAATTGCTTTTTTGAATACTGCGCAAAATAATTCACTATTTTTCTTTGCAAATTGACATGGAGGTGTGCGTCGGGTTCGTCAAACAGGATGGTGGTCACCTTGTCATATCCGTATAAAAATGCCAGGAGGGTAAGGATTTGATGGAAGCCGCTGCCTCCCGATATAATGTCATACGTTTTCCCATTCGATTTGTATTCCGAAAGGATTTCGGTGCTTATCGTCTTTTCATATTTGGGCGCCACTAAATCTACGCCAAACCAATCTTTGATTTTATTTACTATTTCTTTCCAGTTTTCATTATCTTTAATCGCCACATCTTCTCTGTCTATAACCCGGTAGAGCAGGTTGCGCAACACCGAGCCCGGCTGCGCCTTTCCTATATTTTGCCGGACATTTCCGTCATCCAACCATTTCTCATGCGGCTCTAATGCCGAAAACGGAGGCACATATACTATTCTTGGGAGCTCATTCGCCTTGTCCAAAACCCTGAATTGCGGCCATCCCGGCTTCGGTATCGCGTACACAGACTGCGGCGTTTGGTAACGCATGGTTACACAAAAGTTTTTTTCTTCTCCGGCCTCATTCTTCCAATACACATCAATTTCAATATAAATATATTCTTGGGTCCGTTTGCCTTGTGTCGTGCTTGCCTTCCGGTCTATCCGGTTTGTCCACAATAAATTAAATTCCGGAAGTGGCAACGCCGTAAAGTTCGGCAATACCACCTGCGTTCCACTACTCCCTGTTCTTTTTGCAACTCTAAACTGGTCGACACAAAACTGCCAAATGGCCAAGGCTTGCAAACACGTACTTTTCCCACTGTTGTTCGCCCCGACAATTAAATCGAAATTATTAAAAAGAAAAGTTTCTTCTTTTATTTTTTTAAAATTCCGCAATATTAATTTATGTATAGTCATATACTTATCCTCATGATTAACCCACAAATATACAAAAAAACTTTGTCATATCTGCAAAAAGGTTTTTTTGCGTATATTTGCCTTGATTTTTTGATTACTTATATGAACATCTACCCGCTGGAACAAGTAGCCCAACAACGCATCTTAGTGCTCGACGGCGCCATGGGCACTATGATACAACGCCATGGCCTGACGGAAGAAGACTACCGCGGCGCGCGTTTCGCCGCTTCCACTATTCCGTTGAAGGGCAACAACGACTTGCTCACGCTCACCCGTCCCGACGTAATTAAGTCCATTCATGAGGAGTACCTGGCCGCAGGCGCCGATATTATTGAAACAAATACATTCAACGCCAACGAAATTTCGCTTTCCGATTATAAATTGGAAACGATGGCTTACGAGTTGAACGCAGTGGCGGCGCGGTTGGCGCGCGAAGCCGCCAACAAATATACTACGCAAAACCCGGCGCAACCCCGCTTCGTGGCGGGCTCCATAGGGCCAACTTCCAAGTCGGCGTCCATGTCGCCCGACGTGCAAAACCCCGGATTCCGCGCCGTCACGTTCGAGCAACTGGTTACAGCCTACACGCAACAGGTGAAAGGGCTTTTGGACGGCGGCGCAGACGCGCTGCTCATCGAAACCATATTCGACACGTTGAATGCAAAGGCCGCCCTGTTTGCTATTGAAACGGAATTTGAACAGCGCGGTGCGCGCGTGCCGGTGATGATTTCGGTCACGCTGTCGGAAAGCGGGCGCACCCTGTCGGGACAAACAGTGGAGGCGTTTTACTATTCCGTCGCGCATGTACGGCCTTTCAGCATAGGGCTCAACTGCTCCTTCGGCGCGACGCAAATGCAGTCGTATGTCGAAACGTTGTCGAAAATTGCAAGCTGCCGCATCAGCATGTATCCCAATGCGGGCTTGCCGAACCAGTTCGGGAAATACGACGAAACGCCCGAAACCATGGCTGCGGCAGTGGCCGAATCGCTGAAAAAAGGATGCATCAACATCATCGGCGGATGCTGCGGCACCACGCCGGCACACATTAAAGCCATTGCTGAAGTGGCGAAGCAATATACGCCGCACACGCCTCCGGAAGAAAAACACGACACGGTGATTACCGGATTGGAAGCGCTGCACATCACGCGGGAAGCCAACTTTATCAATATCGGCGAGCGGACGAACGTGGCGGGATCGGCGAAATTTGCGCGCCTCATCCGCGAGAAAAAGTACGAAGAAGCGTTGAGTATCGCCCGCCAACAAGTGGAGAACGGCGCGCAGGCCATTGATGTGTGTATGGACGACGCCATGCTTGACGCCAAAGCGGAGATGGTCACGTTTCTCAATCTCATGGCGTCGGAGCCCGACATTGCGCGCGTGCCGTTCATGCTCGACTCGTCGAAATGGGACGTGCTGGAGGCCGGCCTGCAATGCGTGCAGGGAAAGTGCATCGTCAATTCCATTTCGCTAAAGG
>JAISYG010000065.1 GCA_031270075.1 Dysgonamonadaceae bacterium | reverse complement strand
GGACTCCTAAAAACTATTTTGTCTATTTTGATTTTTATAGGGAGCCGAAAACCCCGTTAAAACTCCAATTAAAAATCGTTGCAAAATTACGCCCTTTTACTCCTTTTTTATCAGAACTTGCTGCAAATCCTGATCTCGGAGGTTCCGTTTTTTGCTATGATCCAGCCCTTCCCTTCCTTCTCCTGCAGAACCTGCAGGCTGGAAAGGGGGACGATACCCTCATTCTCCGTGTACAGTTTGGGATTGCGATAGTCATTATCCCAACCCACATACAGATAGGAGTTGCCGTCTCTGGCGCTGAAGCCAATCTTTTTTTGTGAGGACTCGAGGAGAATTCCCCCTTTGTCCACCACAAATACACGGTTGAATTCAGTGTACACCTGTCCATTGATCTCACATCGCGTCGTGGCGTCGGCCTTAAACGTCCGATATGGATCTGCTGAGACAGACACCGGCAGAGACGTTTCGCCTCCGTCTTTTCCGCGAACGATCACCGTTGCGGTACCCGTCGATAGCCCGGTAACGGCAAACTTCGTACTTGATACGAGGTTTACCTGTGCAACGCTTTCGTCAGATGACTGGACAACATAAGGAGCCACCCCGCCGGAAATAGTAATTTCCGTGCTGCTTTCTCCTTCTATCAAACTCAGCGAAGTCTGTGAAAGCGTTGGGGTTTCCGGCTCGGGGATAATAGGGTTTTCCGGCTCGGTGACAGGGTTTTTTGTACACCCTGCCAGTAAGCATAGAATGACCAGACTTACTAAAACTTTTTTCTGCTTTTTCATTTTTCTGTCCTCCTTTTTTAGTTTACTCTTACTTTCGTTTGTATTTCCACCTTATCTGAGATGGCCTCAATCAGGTGTTCTCCTGCTGTTGGGACAAAGGTTGTCGCAGGGATGCCGTTCACCTTATAAGTAAAGGTCAACCCTTCTATTCCTTCTCCTACAACTTTCAGTTCTATGGGAGCGCTTCCTGCGGAGTACTCTCCCAGTAGCCCCTTGAAGACAGGGCTTTTGGGTAAAGCTTCCGGCTGCTTTTCTATCAGGGTGATCTGGATAGTTATGTCCCGATCTACTACTTCCACAGTTCCGGAGACAGTTTGATAGCCGTCTTTGGATACAGTGTAAGCATACGTCCCCGCTGCTACATTATCAAAGGTGTAATTTCCTGCTTGAGTTCTATCTCCCAGCAGGATCTGTGCATCTGCTACGTTCACCGTAAAGCTCACCTTCCAGGTCTGGGGAGGGATCACTTCAAATGTTGCTTGCAATGTTCTGTTCCCATTCAGCGTGAATGAGTAAGTAACATCTGTAGAGACAACATTTCCATTCTCTGTCCAGTTTACGAATGTCCAACCGCTTGTAGCAGTAGCTACTACGGTTTGGCTCGTACCTGCGTCGAAGGTACCTCCTCCGCTGACCGTTCCTCCATTGGAGGGATTGGCAACGAGAGTGATTGTGTACTGCGTTGGCGTTGGCGTTGGCGTTATGACGTTTACCGTAGCCGTTCCGCTCTTGGAGGGATCGACTACAGAGGTGGCTCTAACGATCAACTGCGTCGCATTTTCATCATTCGCTACCGAAAGGTAGCCTGAGGCAGAGATTGTGGTCGCAGCAGAAGTTTTTCCTTCTACGGTCCATGATACTTCTTGTCCGGGGCTGTTGGTCCCTTGTACCGTTGCAGTAAACTGTTGTCCTGTTCCTTTATTGACCGAGGCCGATGCAGGAGAGACGAGGACGCTGCTTACAGTTGGGGTAACACCAGTGATTACTACTTTAAAGTATACGATGTCTGCTGGAGAGTCTGCCCCAGCTGCAACAAGAAGTGCATAGTCTCCTGATTGGTTGATTTGAATAGTAATATTCCCATCACTGATCAGCGTTTCGTCTTTGTAGAGCTTTTTAGTGTACCCTGGGTTCGCCCAGAGATTACTCAGCTTCAGACTAACCGAACTTTGAGCGGTGATCGTCCCGTCAAAGCTAGATAAGTGTGGAGATGCCTCCGTCGCCGGCTGATCAACTCCGACCCAAGGATCGGTGATGAAGGAGATGTCATAGAGCACCCCTCCTTTAGCTCCACCATCAATAGCGTGTGTCCCTGGCAAAAGGCTTGGTGCCCATTGAGCATATTTATACTCTTCGTACATAGGGTATCCTACAGGGAACGCTCTAAAAGGACTATTCCACGCACCCACCCCCGTGTTAACTAATTGGGGATCCACCCATTCTAAGGGTATCTTAAGTAGGTAATCGGCATGTTTTCCAACTGGGGTAATCCAACTTGTTAAATCGATATTCCCCGATGTGGTTACTGTTCTTTCTCCGTCATACGTTCGTCCCCAGCCACTTGTGTGCACGAAGAGCAGCATCACGATGAACGCGATTAAAAAATTCTTTGCTTTCATTTTCCTTGTTCTTTTTTTGTAACTACTCAGGTAATATTCTGCATTTGAATATTGTCCATACATTTCAAAGCGAAGAAAATGTCCTGCCTGTTTTTGATGATAGCTGCCTGTGCTATTCTTGTGCTATGAGCGATATTCCGACTTCGGTAGGATGATCCTTTCTTCCATGGTGCAAAAGTAATATTTTTTTTATAATTCCAAACTCAATGGCACTGTTTACTCCACATAGCTATTGACACTTATCGTGCACATTCCGGTTTCAAATAATCTTCAAAATACCGGGTAATTTTTTCCTGTAGATGAATTCGGTCACGACCACGCATATTATGTCCCTGTCCCGGATAAACGAAATAATCGGGATAGGTTTCGGCAGCAATGCAGGCTTTCAGGAACGAGAGGCTGTTTTGCCAGACAACCGTAGGGTCTTCGTCGCCGTGAATGAGTAAAAAACGGCCTTGCAAATTACCGGCCAAAGAATGCATGTTGGCTGTTTCGTAGCCTTCCGGGTTTTCGTCGGGTGTATCCATATACCGTTCGCCGTACATGATTTCGTAGTATTTCCAGTCGATAACGGGGCCTCCGGCAACGCCTACTTTGAAGGTTTCCGGATGACGCAACATTAAATGAGTCGTCATAAATCCGCCGTAACTCCAGCCGTGGACGCCGATGCGGCCGGCATCGACCCAGGGCAGTGATTGCAGGAAGCGGACGCCTTCCATCTGGTCGGCCGTTTCGGTCAGGCCTAACCGGCGGTGGATAATGCTTTCAAACGCCAATCCCCGGTTGGAGGTGCCGCGATTATCGAGCGTGAATACGATGTATCCTTTCTGAGCCATATATATATCCCAGCCCCGTGCGGCTCCCAGCCATGAATTAGTAACCATTTGGCTGTGAGGACCTCCATAAACATAAACAATAACCGGATATTTTTTCGAAGAATCGAACCCTACCGGTTTCGTCAATCGGTAATAGAGGTCAGTCATGCCATCGGCAGCTTTTAGCGAACCCAATGTAATTTCAGGTAAAACGTATGCTGCGTATGGGTTATTGGCTGTCTGTAAGCGTTGGATACGTCCGGTAGTTGTGTGAATTAAATCCACATTGACAGGCGTATTCAAATTGGAATAACGGTCGATCAGGTATTTTCCCGACGGACTGAGTTGCGGCCGGTGCACACCCGGTTCAAAAGTTAACTGCGTCTTTTTCCCGCTTTGCAGGTGAATCTTATAGGCTTGAAATTCGATGGGATTGGCTTCGTTGGAAAGAATGAAGAGGTATTTTTCGTCTGCATCCAATCCCAGGACACCGGTTACGTCGGCCTGTCCGGATGTGAGTTGTTTTATCAGCCGTCCCTCCGTATTATACAGATAGAGATGATTGTATCCATCCCGTTTGCTTTGCCAGATGAATTGATTGGGCGTTTTTTTCAGGAACAGTAAAGGATGTTCGGGTTCGACATACCGTTCGTTTTGTTCCTCAAAGAGTGTCTGTATCTTTTTGCCGGTTGCAGCGGAATATTGGTTCAGTTGCAGATGATTTTGTTCGCGGTTGAGTTCGGCAATATACATGTATTGTTCGGACGGGTCCCACGAAAGGTTAGTCAGGTAATGGTCTTTAGGTTCGCCGGTTTGCAGATAAATCGTTTGTTTCGATACGGTGGAGTAAATGCCAACGGTAACTTCGTGGCTGGTCATGCCGGCCATCGGGTATTTGATGTTTTTCAACTGCGCTTCGCGGGCGGAAATATCCACTAAAGGATAGTCGCCGACCCTGGATTCGTCCATCCGGTAAAAAGCCAGATACTTGTTTTGAGGCGACCAAAATGTACCGCTTTGAATACCAAATTCGTTGCGATGCACCGGTTTCCCGTACACTACTTCGGGAGGATTATGTTCCGCTTCCCGGATCGCTTGCAAAATAGATTGCGTACGGTCTGTTTTTGTTTCCTTTTCTTTTTCCGTAAAAGGTTTCTTTTTATCCGGGTTTTCCGGCGAAGCCAAGTATTTTTCACTGTTGTTATAAAACAGCAAATCATCACCCTCCCATTGGACATACAAGTTGGGTTTGGGTGTAAATTGCATATACGTTTTACCTCCCGGTATCAGATCTTCCAGCGAGAGTTGTTTGTTCTGCGCTACATGATTCGTGAAGAACAATGTAAAAAGAAGCAAAAAGGATATAAGATGTTTCATGTTTTTGAATGATTGAAAGTATTGCTGTGTTTCTTTAACGTCGGCTGTAATGTTTTCCGCTTAAACTCTTTTTGTTTTCCTTCAAATAGTTTGTATTTTCGATATTCACACTCCAAAGAACCGTTAAACAGTTTGTAACGGGCTTCCGGTTTCAATCCGATGTGGTCGAAGCCGTCCCGGTTGGAAGAAATAATCCAAGCATCATAACCGGAAAAAACATGTTTCAGCCGTTCACCGATAATGGAATACAGTTGGGTCAAATCCCTTGGGGTGAGTCGTTCGCCGTAGGGCGGATTAGTGATAAGAATCCCTTTCTCCGGGACGATCGTCATCTCTTGAAAAGGCAAAACTTTGAGTTCGACGTATTTGGAAAGTCCGGCATTTTTCACATTTTTCATGGCCGCCTGAATGGCTTTTGGCGAACTATCCGAGCCGTACGCTTTGAACCGGAAAGGACGTTCGCGGGAATCGTCCGTACTGATTTGTTCAAACAAATCGGAATCGAAATCGTCCCATTTCTCAAAAGCGTAATGGGAACGGAAAACGCCCGGAGCAATATTCAATGCAATCAAGACGGATTCGATTAATAAAGTGCCCGAACCGCACATCGGATCAACGAAAGCGCTTTCGCCTTTCCATCCGGTTTTCAGAATCAGGCCGGCGGCCAGCACTTCGTTGAGCGGCGCTTCTGTGTCTTCCGTCCGATAGCCCCGCTTGTGTAACGATTCGCCGGAACTGTCCAATGCAAGCGTACAACCCGTATGCGAAATATGGATATGCAACTGAATATCCGGATTGTTTAACCGTACCGAAGGACGGGGTTGTTCGCGTTCCGTAAACCAATCGACAATAGCGTCTTTGACCCGATACGCTACAAATTTGGAGTGAGTAAATGCTTCGGAATATACGACTGCATCGATAGCAAATGTTTTCTTATTCGGAATATAGCGATTCCAGTCAATGGTTTTCACCTTTTCATATACTTCGTCCGGATTTTTTGCCGGGAAAGTAAGAATCGGTTGCAGGATGCGTAAAGCGGTGCGACAATGGTAATTGGATTTGTACAACAACGCTTTATCGCCCGTAAACGAAATCATCCGGTTACCGATTATCAAATCGTTAGCGCCCAACTCAATCAATTCTTTGGCAAGAATATCTTCTAACCCAAAAAGTGTTTTTGCAATTAATTCCATCTAACAGATGAATGTTCCGCCTCCCGAATGCATATCGGAAGCGCGGGTAATAATAATTTCTTTTACTCCCGAAGCGATTGCATCGAAAGCGTTTTCCAATTTAGGAATCATACCGCCACGAATGAAACCCTGTTCCTTATATTGTAAAAATTCTTCTTTTGTCAGCGAAGGAATGACGCTGTTTTCGTCTTTTTCATCCATCAAAACGCCTTTTTTATCGATACAATACATAAGGCGGACGTTGAAATTGTAGGCCAGCGCTTGGGCTGTTTGTCCGGCAATGGTATCGGCATTGGTATTGAGCAAATGACCGGCGCCATCGTGCGTAAGCGGAGCCAGAACCGGTACATAATTTTGATGGAGTAATTCTTTCAAAACCGGAGCGTTCACTTCACGGACATCGCCTACATAGCCGTAATCAATCGTATGTATCGGTCGTTTGACGGCGAGAATCAGATTCATGTCAGCGCCGGTCAAACCGATGGCGTCTATGCTGAAAGTCTGTAACTGGGCTACGATGTTTTTATTGATGAGGCCGGCGTAGACCATCGTAACGATTTTCAATGTTTCTTCGTCGGTGATTCGTCGACCGTCAATCATTTGATTGGGGACGCCTAATCTTTCAGCTAATTGCGTAGCTGCGTTTCCACCTCCGTGTATCAGGATTTTATGTCCTGCAATCAATGAAAAATCTTTGAGAAATGTTTTCAACGACGATTCGTCCTCGACCATCTTTCCGCCTACCTTTACTATTGTTAAATGGTTCATTTTGATTTGTTCTTTATCTTCGTAGTTTCATTTTTTCTCTTTGCTGTTCCTCCCACGTTATTCATCGTTTGCCTTCGTATTTTTTTGCAAAGATACGAATAATTATTGATGCAATTATCCGGTTTGTTGTAAAATGCTCCTTATCGTCATTACCGAAATGTTTTTTCCGAGCAAGCTCTCTTCTCAAAGGAACCGTTAGGGAAAAAGAAATTTTTCGTACCTTTGCGTCCATTTGTAAGCAATAATGCAAAATGAACAGTAAAATAGAAGTGCTCGTCGCTAACGAAAGTCATATTTCATACGTTCCCATCCTACTGGAAACAATTGAAGCGGCTGCCAAAGTACGGGGAACCGGTATTGCCAAGCGTACACCGGAATATGTAGAGCAAAAAATGCGGGAAGGAAAATCCATTATCGCCTTGGTAGACGGTGAATTTGCCGGTTTTTGCTACATCGAAAGTTGGGGAAATAAACAATACGTAGCCAATTCGGGTTTGATTGTGGTGGAAAAGTTCCGAGGACAGGGATTGGCGAAAATCATCAAAGAACGGTCGTTCGCCTTGTCGCGGGAAAAATACCCCGACGCCAAATTGTTCGGATTGACTTCGGGAGCCGCCGTAATGAAAATCAATACGGCATTGGGTTATGTACCCGTTACTTTCGCTCAACTGACTGACGATGAATCTTTTTGGCGGGGTTGCCAAGGCTGCGTCAATTACGATATATTGCAACGTACCGACCGGCGATACTGCATTTGCACCGCCATGCTGTACGACCCAAAGAAACATGAATCAAATAAAATAGACAATGAGTAAACAAAAAGTAGTCTTAGCGTACAGCGGAGGATTGGATACTTCCTTCTGCGCCATGTACCTGTCCAAAGAATGGGGGTACGAAGTATACACCGCACTGGCCAATACCGGCGGTTTCTCGGAAGAAGATCTGAAACGAGTGGAAGAACGCGCCCGTAAACTGGGAGCCGTCAAACACATAACACTCGACATCACACAGGAATACTACGAGAAAAGCATCAAGTACATGATTTTCGGCAATGTGTTGCGCAACGGCACCTACCCCATTTCGGTCAGTTCGGAACGCATCTTCCAGGCCATGGCCATTATCAACTACGCCAAAGAAATCGGCGCCGATTTTGTAGCCCACGGAAGCACCGGAGCCGGCAACGACCAGGTTCGTTTCGACTTGACGTTCGATGTATTGGCGCCGGAAATCGGCATCATCACCCCCACACGCGACCTGACCCTGACCCGCGAATACGAAATCAACTACCTGAAAGAACACGGTTTTGAAGCGGATTTCACTCAAATGGAATATTCCATCAATAAAGGCCTTTGGGGTACCAGCATCGGCGGAAAGGAAACGTTGAAATCCGAACAAACCCTGCCGGAAGAAGCCTATCCGTCGCAATTACAGGAAAAAGGCGAAGAACTGCTGACAATCGCTTTCACCGGAGGCGAAATAGCGGCTGTGAACGGAAAACCCTGTACCGATAAGGTCAAAGCGATTCAGGAGATCGAAACAATAGCCTCCCGCTATGCCATCGGTCGCGACATGCACATCGGCGATACGATTATCGGCATCAAAGGCCGCGTAGGATTTGAAGCCGCCGGCCCGATGGTGATTATCAATGCCCACAAAATGCTGGAAAAACATACGCTGACCAAATGGCAACAGTACTGGAAAGACCAGGTGAGCGTGTGGTACGGCATGTTCCTCCACGAAGCGCAATACCTCGAACCGGTGATGCGCGACATCGAAGCCTTCCTGCAAAGCTCGCAGCAAAACGTTACGGGAACGGTAACTGTTCGCCTGCGTCCGTATCATTATACCTTAATCGGCGTAGAAAGCGATTTCGACCTGATGAAAACCGATTTCGGCGAATACGGCGAAATCAATAAGGCCTGGACGCCTCAGGACGCCAAGGGTTTTACGAAGATTACAGCCATTCCGGCTAAGATTTTTTATGCGGTGCAAAAAAGGAACGGGAAATAAATGCGCACAAAATACCTCATCATCGGAACAGGCGGCGTAGGCGGAAGCATAGCCGGATTTCTGGGATTGGCCGGAAAAGACGTAACCTGCATTGCCCGGGGAGCGCATCTCGAAGCCATTCAAAAGCGGGGACTCCATCTGGTTTCCGATATCAAAGGCGAACACACGGTTCCGGTCAAAGCCTGCACGGAGGCGGAGTATACAGACAAGGCCGATATTATTCTGGTCTGTGTAAAAGGATATTCCATCGATTCGGTATCGGATTTCATTCGGAAAGCCGCCCATTCGGAAACGTTGGTTATTCCCATTCTGAACGGCTACGGCACAGGCGATAAGCTGGAACAACGGACCGGACTGAAAAACATACTGGACGGCTGTATCTACATCGTCGGTTTCATTTCCGGCGCAGGCGAAATCACCCAAATGGGCAAGGTGTTCCGGCTGATTTTCGGTACACGGACAGGACAAACCATTCCCGCCGAACGTTTGCAAGCCATTCAAAACGATTGGCAGGAAAGCGGCATCCGGACAATCATTTCGGACGATATCCGGCGGGATACGTTTATTAAATGGGCGTTTATTTCGGCCATGGCCTGTACCGGCGCTTATTACAATGTGCCGATGGGCGCTTTGCAATCGCCCGGTCCCGAACGCGATACTTTTGCCGGACTCTCGGACGAAAGTACGAAAATCGGACGGAAACTCGGCATCGCGATTTCCGATAACCAAACGGAAAAAAATCTGCAAATCATCGATGCTTTGGCGCCCGAAAGTACGGCCTCGATGCAGAAAGATTTGGAAAAAGGCCGTCAAACGGAAATCAATAACTTGCTGTTCAACATGATTGAATGGGCAGAAAAAGCAGGAGTAGCGGTTCCTGTATATCAAAAAGTGGCGAGCAAATTCAGAATAGAATATGCGGCAACGACGATACCCTGTTTCCGCTCGAAAGTGCTGTAGAACCCGATCGGCGTAGCGTCTGATAATGAACGGAAACAAGT
>JAISYG010000045.1 GCA_031270075.1 Dysgonamonadaceae bacterium | reverse complement strand
CACCGGCTGTCCGCTAAAATTTGTATCTTTGCCCATTGGTTTAATTTTTTAGTTTAGAAACACAAAATTAACCAAAAAAGGGCTGATTTCCATCTTTAGAAATCAGCCCTGATTTTTTTTGAGTAATAAAATGTTTAGCGGACAGTAATATTTATCTTTATACCGTTCGGGGTTCGAGTCGAGTGAACTGGGTCGCCTGCATTCACTTTTCCCTTTCAGGCAGCGGTTGGTGTGTCGTGCTTGTTCCGCAGGTCGCTGACCTGCGGTTATGAAAGTCCTGCCTTGCAGGCAGAGGTTGATGTGTTGTGCTTGTTGTCTGAATTGAAAATCGGCGAAGCCAAAGACAACATTTTCATAACCGCAAGTCAGCGACTTGCGGAGTGAATACACTTCAATGACGGCAAAAACCCAAAGAGAACCGGAAAACAAAAAAAGTCCGACTTTTATCCGTTCTCCGGTTCTTAATTTTACCTGTTTAGCGAAGGTGCCTTAACAAACATACCAAAGTAAAGCGCCCCAAACAATTCACAGAAGCCTACCCTGATTCAACATTTACGGTTGTTCACCGCGATAATTTGGATGAATTTTTGTTGTAAATCAACCCATTATTCCGCTCCTTCTTCCACCGGAACCTGATCAAACGCAGGCGGAAGCGCATTCACATCCTGATTCGGAAGTGTTTCGATAATATCTTCTTTAATCAGAGAATCGCCGCCAACTGTATGGCGCGGCAAGAAGATTGTTGCCATAATACAAAAGACAACAATGATTCCGGCAAACCACCAGGTAAGTTTTTCCAAAGAATCGGTGGTTTTACGAACTCCCATTACCTGGTTAGCAGAGGCAAAACCGGCCGCCAAGCCGCCTCCTTTTGAATTTTGTATCACAACAATACCTACCAATAAGATAGAAACAATTACGATAACGATTGAACAAAAAACGTACATATTTTATTCTATTTTTTTGTGTTAATAACTAACTTTTCCAAAAATCGAATTTGGTCTGCAAAGTAACGGTTTTTTTTCGGATAAAGCAAATATAATTGGCGGATAATTTCTAAAGCCTTCTCATATTTCTTTTGCTTGAGGTAGATTTTGGCCAAAGTTTCTGAGAAAAAATTGTCGTTCACCACCGTATCCAAGTTCAAAGCAGGCATTCCGGACGATTCTTCCGGCTCATTTTTCAGTACGATTTTCACCGGTGATTTTTCGTTTTCCGCCAAGAATTTATCAATAGTATCTTGATGTTGTAATGATATGGCTTCGGTTTGGGTGTCGTTCGGCGTTTCCGAAAGTGCATAGGATAAATAATCGGTCGCAACCATTTGTGGAGAAATGGATTCCGGTGCCGGTGTCTTCTTCTTTGCTTCCTGTCCAGCCAGGAAAAAATCGACCAAATCGAAAGAAGAACTTTCGACGGACTTTTCTTTTCCTTCTAATTTTTCAATCCATTCCGGAGGAAAAGAATCACGTTTGACGCGGTAGAATAAATTTCGCCGGTCGCCCGAATAACAAGCGGCCTTTCGCAGTTCGGCATTGAAACGGCTGTCTTTGGCCGCATGTAAATTCAACGTATATAACAGTTGGGCTACCTGGAAATAGGGGTATTCTTCCGTTACGCTTTTCAAATCCGATAGCGTATCTTCCGTATAAGCGATTTCGCCTTTCATCAATCCGATAATGTCTTTTGCTTTCACTTTTTCACCAGTTAGCTACCGTTTCATTGTAAATTTTATCCACCAATTCGTCGATGATTTGGTTTACCAGATTGTCCTGAACCTCGTCGATGGAACGCGCCGCATCAAATTCCTGGAAAGCGGAAAACGTTTGGTCTACATCACTGTTCTGTTCTTTGTGATTGGTGTATTTCACCCGCACCGTAATTGTCAGACGGGTCAGCGATTCGTAATTTTCCTTTACGGCCATCCCTTGAATGCTGTACCCGGTAATTTCGCCTTCGATTTCGATATCGCCGTTGTTGTCTACCGGAACCAGACGGGTTTGCTCGATGTAGCGTTTCCGCAACGCCTGGTCCAATACCTGGGAGAGTAGGGGATAGTTGGGCGTGCGATTGGGAAATTCGCGAATCGTAATGGTTTTAACCAGCTCGTAATTCAGCCGGCCGCCTTGAAACGAATACGTTATCGAACAGGACCATAGCAGGAAAGGCATCATGCAAAGCAGTAAGGTCGCTTCAATCGAACGACGAATGCCGAACCTGTGCACTTTGTACCGTGTACTGTGTACCTCAAAAAAATCATTCCAGTCCATATTCCTTAATTTTACGGTAAAGTGTTCGTTCCGATATTTTCAAATCCCGTGCGGCATTTCGCCGGCGGCCCTTATGGCGTTCCAATGCCTTGATAATCATTTCCCGTTCCACTTCTTCCAGCGAAACCGGCTGGTCGGACGGTTTTTGAACCGGCTCGGGCGTCTGAATAATTTCCGGTTCGTTTTCTTCCGGCACTTCATCGGCATATTGCGCCGGTTCATTTTCTTTCGTCCGAACGCTGGGATACGTCGGTTTAATCACCGGTTCATACCTGTCCAACAAGGGATAGGAAGCGTTTTCGTTCAGAGCTAATTTTTTCAGCTCATTGATATCGCGGCGCATATCGAACAAAATCTGATACAGGATTTCCCTTTCGTTGGCAAACGAGCGCGCATCGCCGTCGCCGGAGCCGATGACGGCCGGTAAGTGTTCCAAACCGGGCGTCGAAAAATAGGTTTTCAACTGTTCGGCATGGATTTCCCTCTCCTGTTCAAAAATGGACATGCGTTCGGTGATGTTCTTCAATTCGCGGATATTGCCGGGCCAGCGGTATTTGATTAGCGCTTCGCGGGCGTCGTCGGTTAACTGAATGGCCGGCATCCGGTATTTTTCGGCAAAATCGACGGCAAATTTCCGGAACAGCAGGTGAATATCTTCCCGTCGGTCGCGCAAGGGCGGTATGTTGATGGGCACCGTATTCAGCCGGAAATATAAATCTTCCCGGAATTTCCCGTTCCGAATGGCTTTCAGCAAATCGACGTTGGTGGCTGCAACAATCCGCACATCGGTTTTCTGTACTTTCGACGAACCGACTTTGATAAACTCGCCGTATTCCAGCACGCGCAACAGGCGGGCTTGCGTGGCGATGGGCAGTTCGCCGACTTCATCCAGGAAAATCGTTCCCTTGTCCGCCACTTCAAAATAGCCTTTCCGTTCGGCTAATGCACCGGTAAACGAGCCTTTTTCGTGTCCGAATAATTCGGAATCGACCGTGCCTTCGGGAATGGCGCCGCAGTTGACGGCAACATAAGAGCCATGCTTCCGCGCGCTGTTCTGATGGATGATTTGCGGAAAGACTTCTTTTCCCACCCCGCTTTCGCCCGTGATGAGTACGGTTAAATCGGTCGGGGCAATCAAAAGGGCTTTCTCGATTTCCCGATTCAAGAGCGCACTGTTGCCGATAATGCCGAAACGCTGCTTGACTTGTTGTATTTCTGTACTTGTCATCTGAATTGTAAGGCGTATTAATTGTAGGGCATAGTCAAAGTTCATTTAACAAGTCTTCCGCAGGACGGGTTTCCAATTTTCCAGCTTTGAGCAATTTAAATTCTTTAGCTGTTGCTTGGAGGTTAGCAATAATGTCCTTGCACGAATCGCCGTCATTTTCTTCTACTTGCACAAAACTAAAATTTCCCAACAATTCCATTAAGAAATTATATTTACGCGAAGCCACATTCAATATTATTCGTTGCCGTTTTTCGCGTTTGTCTAATGTTTGCATATTCCTTATTTATTATTTGAATTTCACTACGCAAAGTTACATGAAATTTATCAATTCCATACAGGACAATAAAAATATCTTGCAGAATTCATATTCATATTCAGAATGGCAATGGATGCTACATCCAACAAGGGGCGCCCATTCGACAAATGCTTTGAGTCTTATCTGATATTCGCAATACTTATCACATCTGAAAACACACCTGCCGCGGTAACGGCTGCACCAGCTCCGTATCCCTTGATAATCATGGGATATTCGTTGTAGCGTTCGGTTGTCATCATAATAATGTTGTTGCTTCCTTCCAATTCGTAGAACGGGTGCAGACTGTCGACTTCCTGCAGGCCGACCGAGCAGTGGCCACAGTCCATTTCCGCTACAAAGCGGTAGCGTTTGCCCTGGGATTCCAGCTTTTTCCGTTTTTCTTCAAATACGGCGTCCTGTTCCGGAATCGTTTGCCAGAAATCTTCCAAAGTGCCCTGGAAATATTTTTCCGGGATAAACGGCTGTTTGACTACATCTTCCTGATTGACGGCGTATCCGGCTTCGCGCGAAAGGATAACTAATTTACGGATAACGTCGATGCCGCTCAAGTCGATTCGTGGGTCGGGTTCCGAGAAACCGGCTTCTTTAGCCATCCGGATAGCTACGCTCAAGGGGATTTTGGCGCTGATGGTGTTGAAAATAAAATTCAGCGTACCGGTCAGTACCGCTTGCAGTTTCAGGATTTTGTCGCCGCTGTGCGTGAGGGCGTTCATCGTGTTGATAATCGGTAAGCCGGCGCCGACATTGGTTTCAAACAGATATTTGACTCCGGTTTTGCGGGCGGTTTCTTTCAAACCGGTGTAAACCGGGAACGGGCCGGAATTGGCAATTTTATTGGCCGATACGACCGAAATATTATGCGAAAGGAAATCCTGATACAGGCCGGAAACATCGGAACTGGCGGTGCAATCGACAAACACGGAATTGAAAATATTCATTTTTAGGATTTCTTCCCGCAGGATTTCGGGCGAACTGTCCATGCCTTCCGTCTTCAAATCCTGAATACAGGTTTCCGGATTCAGTCCTTTGCGGCGAAGCAACAGTTTTTTGGAATTGGCTACGCCGACTACGGTAACTTTCAGCCGGTTCTGCTCCATCAAGGTCGATTGTTGCTGGCTGATTTGTTTCAACAAATGGCCGCCTACGGTTCCGATTCCCGCCAGGAAAATATTCAGTACCTGATATTCCGAGAGGAAAAACGAATCGTGAATCGAATTGAGCGCCTTCCGCAAATATTCCAGTTGAATGACAAACGATATATTGGTTTCGCTTGCGCCTTGTGCACAGGCGATAACGCTGATACCGCTTCGTCCCAGTGTTCCGAACAGTTTGCCGGCGATGCCTGGTGTACGTTTCATATTTTCGCCGACGATGGCTACCGTGGCCAAGTTTTTTTCCGCCACAATATCGTGAATTTCGCCCTGATTCAGTTCCAGTATAAACTCCTTTTGCAGTACTTCGACGGCGAGGTCGGCATCGGCATTCCGCACGGCAAATGAAGTCGTGTTTTCGGACGAAGCCTGCGATACCATAAATACACTGATACCGGCTTCGGACAACGCTTTGAAAATCCTGAAATTGACGCCAATAACGCCGACCATGCCCAAGCCCCGCACGGTTATCAGACTGGTATCGTTGATGGATGAAATTCCTTTGATGGATTTGCCGTTTTTGCTCTTACTCTTTTCGTGGGTAATGTAAGTGCCCGGCGCTTCGGGGTTGAATGTGTTCTTGATTAAGATCGGTATCTGCAAATGGTATGCGGGGTAAATGGTGGGCGGATAAATCACTTTGGCGCCGAAATTACTCAGTTCCATCGCTTCGACATAAGTAAGTTCCTCGATAACATAGGCGGTAGTGATAACGCGCGGGTCGGCGGTCATAAAACCGTCCACATCCGTCCAGATCTCAAGGATATGCGCTTGGAGCGCCGCCGCCAGAATCGAAGCGGTATAATCCGATCCGCCGCGGCCGAGGTTGGTAATATCGCCGGTGTTTGTATCACTGGCAATGAAACCGGGAACGACCGAAACCGGCGGCAGATCGACAAAAGTCTGCTTGATTAATTGATTCGTCAACGTAAAGTTAACGATATGTTTCTTGAATTGTTTTTCCGTGCGGACAAATTTCCGTGCATCGAACAGGCGGGCATTGGTCAGAAAATGAGCCACAAGCAGTGAACTCAGCCGCTCGCCGTAACTGACAATGATATCGGAAGTTTTTTGCGACAGGTCTTTCACTAAGAACACGCCCTGGAGAATATTGCCCAACTCGTCCAACAAACCGGATACTTCTTTCAACAAGTCGTTACGCTTTTCCGCATCCATAATCGTGCTTTCTACCATTTCGATATGGCGAACTACTAATTGGTTATACTCTTCTTCATAACCGGAATCGCCCTGCGATGCAAGTCGGGAAGTGTTGAGCAACTGGTCGGTTACGCCACACAAGGCAGAAATAACCACGATTACCGGTTCTTCAACCGCTTCAATAATCTGTTTAACTCTTAAAATACTTTCTACGGAGCCTACGGACGACCCGCCAAATTTCATTACTTTCATTTCCTTTCAATTATGCCATTCCCACGGGGCCGACGATAGGCGGATTACCGAATCCATGTTGAGGTAAACGGATTTCCCCGAATTGCGTTTCGTATTTCTTTATGTTATCGATTAATGCATGCATCAGTCGTTTAGTATGTTCCGGAGTGAGTACAATGCGCGACTGGACTTTCGCTTTGGGCACACCCGGCAACAAACTGACGAAATCTACTACAAATTCGGAAGACGAATGGGCGATGACGGCCAGGTTGGAATAAATCCCCTGAGCGACGTCGTCGGTCAATTCAATTTGAATATTGTTTTGCTGTTGTTTATCCATCGTTTTTGTTTTTCTGACAAGCTATCCTGTTTGAGGACACAAAAGTACGGAATTCTGATTATCTTTGCAATGGAATTACAGGATTTTATGAAATGATTACTATTTATTCTTCTTCCGGAAACACAAAAAGGCTGAAATTTGTCGCCGGCCATCTGTTCGATAGCGTCTTGGGCGCCGGATTTCGGATGACTTCCGATGCGGTGTTTTACCGGGCGCAGACAGGGCCTTGCCTGAATTATTCGGATGAGAATCTCCATCATGGAATACAAATTTTCCCTCATGGATTATTGCGTGAAACCGGCATTCATCCCATCCAAGAACTTCAGATAGCCGAATGGAACGGGCTGTTTTGTTTTTTCCACAGCGGGAAAGGCGATATCCCGTTCGATGTTTTCGCCGCTTCATTCTATTTGCTTAGCCTGTATGAAGAATATATGGCTACTCCACCGGACGAACACGGCCGGTTCGACCATCGCCATTCCTTGCTATACCGAAACGACTTGCTGGAAATGCCCGTCGTTGACCGCTGGGCTTATCAAATCAAAGAGGCATTGGAAAAAGCCGGTTTTTCGACGGCCGGTTTTCAATTGCGAAAATACCGTGCAGTAGATACTTACGATATCGATCATCCTTTTCTGTATCGTTACAAAGGTTTTATAAAAAATGCCGGCGGAAGTCTGCGCGATGCATTGAAAGGGAATCCGAAAGCCATAAAAGAACGCTTATCCGTGCTGTTTGTCGGGCGGGAAGACCCGTATATGAAAGCCATCCGGCTGATTCAATCGGTTCAAAAGCAATCGCAGAAAAACTATTACCTGTTCGTTTTGTTAGGGAAAAACGGAAAATACGGGCGCAGCACGGTTTATCCTCCGAAGGAATATTATCTGTATTTGAGGGAATTAAATGCCGTTGCTATCGGTTTGCACCCGTCTTACGAAACCTATTCATCCTTTCTGTCTTTGATAAGCGAAAAACGACAGTTGGAAAAAATCTTGCAACAAGCGATTGTTTGCTCCCGTCAGCATTTTCTGCGCATGCAAATGCCCGGCACGTTCCAAGCTTTGTTGCAAGCCGGCATTCGCGAAGATTTTACCCTGGCCTTCGCTCAGGCGCCCGGTTTCCGTTCGGGAACAGCGGTGCCGCATCCTTTCTACGATTTACAAAAAGAAGAGCCAACCGACTTGCTGCTTCATCCCACCATAATGATGGATTCGACGCTGATTTTTCATTTGAAACTTGCGCCGGAAGTAGCTTTGGAAAAGATAAAATCATTGATTGACGCTTGTAAATTATCGGGAGGCGATTATTTGAGTTTGTGGCACAATTCCAATCTGGCCGGTTCGGACGAAGA
>JAISYG010000026.1 GCA_031270075.1 Dysgonamonadaceae bacterium | reverse complement strand
ACGGGAAAATACAACGATTCATAACTAACAACTACGGACTCAGGGACAAAGACTTCTTCCTCTTCCGTGTGGCCGGTTATTTTTCCTGATAGCACCTCAAAAAAAGATTTAGCCTTTTTTCGTATGCCTGCAACCTTTGGTTTATGTCAATTGGGAAGAGAAAGGCGCTCCAAGAGCAATTTTTCAAGATGATTGCAATATAGATAGGAGTAAGTTCACAAGCATATTTCTAAAATTTATGATACGCTATACACAAGGGAACCTATTAGACAGCGATGCACAAGCATTGGTAAATACCGTTAATTATGAAAATCCGGACTTCCCGATTCAAAACGCATCCCCGTCCAATAATAATGCTTAGCCGTTGCTTTCACAAACGGTTGGATGCTTTGCCGGTCGTCCGGGCTTAAATAATGTGGAGTATTGTAAATCTGCTGCAAGGCGGCTGTTTCCGGCTCGTAAACCCATTGCATCAAAGAAATATCTATGCATGGAAAATCCGACTTATTCTCTATGAAAAACTCCGGGGAAGCCGGTGAAACAAAGTTTTCCGGCTGTAAACGGTTCCATGAAGGGGAATAAAATTCAATCCGGCTGTCGCATACCGGACTGCAAACCGTACGAATCAGGCAATAGAGTGGCGATTCGTTAATCATTTTTAAAACAATGAGTTGCAAAGAACCCCCTCCGGCCTTTAACCGGAGGTAATCCGGCGTTAGCCGTTCCAAAACGAGCGTATCGCCCAAGCTGTTCTTGACCAGAGCAGGTAATCCGGCGTGGTATAAATCAATGAGATCCATCCGCAAATAAGCATTCAAATCGGCAGACAGGTTCTCGGGCAATGAGATAAACGCTTCTTTCGTCGTTTGCGCTTGCATCGATACTGTTAACCAGCAAATGGTTAGCAAGAGTATGATTTTCAGATTATTCATTTTTGTTGTTATTTTCGTTTTTAAACAGGGTTTCCGGATATTCGATTTCCGTCAGGAATAACGCATGGGCGGGTACGGAAGTTCCGGCTTTTGCACGGTCCTTCCTTTCGATGATGCGGCGAAAACCTTCTATCGGCAATTTTCCATTTCCTGCTTCGATTAAAGTACCGACAATCGAGCGCACCATATTCCGTAAGAACCGGTCGGCGCGGATGGTGAAAACGAGCCGGTCGCCGTCCGGCTGCCATTCGGCCTGCATTATCCGGCACAGGTTGGTTTTGGTGTCGGTATGCAGTTTGCTGAAACTGGTGAAGTCGGAATATTCAAAGAGCGTCCGGGCGGCTTCATTCATCCGTTCGTAATCCAAAGGTTTTTTCAGGCGGTAAACCCATTCCCTGCCAAACGGATCTTTCCGGCAGGTAATAAAATATTGATAGGTGCGCGAAAGCGCATCGAAACGGGCATGGGCGGCAGGATGTACCGGAACCATCCGGTGAACAACGATGTCCGGCGGGAGGATTCCGTTCAGGCGTTCCGTCAGGGCGTGGGTATTCAGATCCGGAATTTCCGTATCGAAATGGGCGACCATACAGCGAGCGTGGACGCCGGCGTCGGTTCGTCCTGCGCCTGTAATACCGGTCGGAACCCGCAGCAACGTACTCAATGACTGTTCAATCGTTTGCTGCACGCTTATCCCGTTAGGTTGCACTTGCCAACCGCAATAATTCTTGCCGTTATACGCCAAATAGATGAAGTAGCGTTCCATTTGTATTTTTTGGAATACAAAAGTAGGTAATTCAATAAAATTTACCTACTTTTGCGGCAAATTAATTATCAAAATGAATTAAATCATGAATACAATTACACCCATTTTTTGGATGGTTCCCGTTGCTTCGTTATTCGCTTTGAGTTTCGCGCTTTATTTTTATCGCTGGATGCTCAAAAAAGACGAAGGCAGTGATGTGATGAAAAAAATAGCCCAGCATGTTCGTGTCGGGGCGATGTCTTACCTCAAACAACAATACAAAGTAGTTACTATTATTTTCGTAGTGCTTGTAGTGCTGTTTTCCATTATGGCTTTCGGCTTTAATTTACAAAACCACTGGGTGCCGGTGGCTTTCCTGACAGGCGGTTTCTTTTCGGGTCTGGCCGGGTTTTTAGGTATGAAAACGGCGACTCACGCTTCGGCTCGTACGGCTCATGCTGCCGAAAAATCGTTAAACAGAGGCCTTCAGGTAGCTTTCCGTAGTGGAGCCGTAATGGGGTTGGTGGTCGTAGGTTTGGGATTATTGGATATTTCTTTCTGGTATCTGCTGCTCAACTGGGCTATCCCGGCCGAATCGATGAACGATATGCATAAGTTGACATTAATTACGACAACGATGCTGACTTTCGGTATGGGCGCATCCACGCAAGCCTTGTTTGCCCGCGTAGGAGGAGGTATTTATACGAAGGCGGCCGATGTGGGCGCCGACTTGGTGGGAAAAGTAGAAGCCGGTATTCCGGAAGATGATCCGCGCAATCCGGCCACGATAGCCGACAACGTGGGCGACAATGTAGGCGATGTAGCCGGTATGGGCGCCGACCTGTATGAGTCGTATTGCGGTTCGATTTTGGCGACCGCTGCTTTGGGCGCTGCCGCTTTTGTCGGTTCCGGCGATGTGATAGCCCAGTATAAAGCGGTTATTGCCCCGATGTTGATTGCGGCAGTCGGTATTCTGTTGTCCATTGTAGGTATTTTTTCCGTCCGGACGAAAGAGAATGCTTCGATAAAAAAATTATTGCGGTCGCTTTCCATGGGAACGAACCTGAGTTCGGGGCTGATTGTTGCGGCCACTTTCGGTATTATGTACTGGTTGCAGTTGGAAAACTGGGCGTGGATTTCCTGTTCGGTCATCGTGGGCTTGTTGGTGGGGATTGTTATCGGTCAATCGACAGAATATTTTACTTCCCAATCTTATAAACCGACGAAAAAAGTGGCCGACAGCGGCTTGACAGGGCCTGCTACCGTCATTATTTCGGGCTTGGGCTTGGGAATGATCTCGACCGCTATTCCGGTCATTGCAGTGGTGATCGGGGTGGTTACCTCTTTCCTGTTTGCTTCCGGTTTCGATTTCAATAATGTGTCGATGGGATTGTATGGTATCGGGATTGCTTCCGTCGGAATGCTTTCCACCCTGGGAATCACGCTGGCGACAGACGCTTACGGACCGATTGCCGACAATGCCGGCGGAAATGCCGAAATGAGCGGCCTGGACAAGGAAGTCCGCAAACGCACCGACGCCCTCGATTCGCTGGGCAATACCACGGCCGCTACCGGCAAAGGATTTGCCATCGGATCGGCTGCCCTGACGGGTTTGGCGCTGCTGGCGTCGTATGTAGAAGAAATAAAAATCGGTTTAATCCGGTTAGGACATACAACCATCGAAGTGGGAAATCATACCCTTGAGATTAGCAAAGCCAATTTCATGGATTTCATGAATTATTATGAAGTCAACCTGATGAATCCCAAGGTGCTGGTCGGCATGTTTCTCGGTTCGATGATGGCTTTCCTTTTCTGCGGTTTAACGATGAATGCCGTAGGTCGTGCAGCCGGAAGCATGGTAGAAGAAGTTCGCCGCCAGTTCCGCACCATCAAAGGGATTATGACGGGCGAGGGAGAACCGGATTATGCCCGTTGTGTGGAAATCTCGACTCGTGGCGCCCAACGGGAAATGATTGTTCCGTCTATTCTGGCGATTATAGCCCCGGTAGTGGTCGGTTGGATTTTCGGCGTAACGGGTGTAATGGGACTGTTGGTCGGCGGATTAAGCACCGGTTTTATCCTGGCCATCTTTATGGCGAACGCCGGCGGCGCGTGGGACAATGCCAAGAAATTTATTGAAGAAGGAAATCACGGCGGAAAAGGTTCCGATTGCCACAAAGCAACAGTGGTGGGCGATACGGTAGGCGATCCGTTCAAAGATACTTCCGGTCCAAGCCTGAACATCCTGATCAAGTTGATGAGTATGGTGGCCATTATTATGGCGGGGATGACGGTGGCTTGGAGCTTGTTCTCCTGATTTTAAATGAACCGGTACATTCCACCGGGCATACAACGGACAATGCCTTTCATTTCCAGTTCAAACAGCAACGGAGCTAACTGGTAGACAGGCAGATTCAATTCGACGCAAATAGTGTTTAATTGTGCATGTTCTTTTCCGGCCAGAAATTCCGTTATCGCCTGTTCTTCGGAAGTCAAATCCGGGAAAAGATTGCGTTGCACCGCCGGCTGTCGTTTTTCCTGCGTTTCGTTCCAGCACATTTCCCGGAAAATATCTTCCGCACAGGTAACCAGCGCCGCTTTTTTATATTTGATAAGAGAATTACAGCCTGCGGAATAAACATCCGTCGCTTTTCCGGGAACGGCAAACACATCCTTGTTGTACGAATCGGCAATGCCGGCTGTAATCAGTGCGCCTCCTTTTCCGGCCGATTCCACCACTACCGTACAATCGGCAATGCCGGCCACAATCCGGTTGCGTTTCACGAAGTTCTGCCGGTCGGGATTGGTTTCGCTCATAAAATCGGTCAACAATCCGCCCTGTTCGAGCATTTCGACGGCCACACTCCGGTGGGCGGGAGGATAAATCCGGTCTAAGCCATGCGCCAAAACGCCTACGGTAGGCAGAGCGTTTTTCAAAGCGGCTTTGTGGGCGCAGATATCAATGCCGTAAGCCAGTCCGCTCACGATGATGGTTCCGGGATACATCCGGGCGATGTCCTGCACCAGATTTTCCGTCATTTCCTTGCCGTAAGGACTGGCATTCCGGGTTCCTACTATACTGATGATTTTCTGCGCATTCAAGTCGGCTGTCCCTTTGAAATACAATAGAACCGGAGCATCGACACATTCTTTTAGCCGGCTCGGATAAGTATCCTCCCGGATATACAGCGGGGTGATTTTATTTTTTTCAATAAAAGCGACTTCCTGTTCCGCCCTCCGCAATACTTCGGGACGGTGAATTTCGGCAATCATCCGTCGTGAAATTCCCGGAATCCGTTCCAGGCGTTGGGCTTTTTCCTGGAATAAAAACGATGCGTCGCCCAACGTTTCAATCACCTGTTTAGCCGTAACAATGCCAATGCCTTTGATTAAGGTGATACCTATCCGGTAAATCAAGTCCTGGTCGTTCATACTCTATCCATTTATAATTATTCATTGAGATACGCTTTCATAATGTCATCGAAGTAATCGCCTCGCGATAATTGGCCGTTTCTTAAAACGACCGCTTCTATTTGTCCCTTGCAGCACAACACACCGTCGGATTTCCGGCGAATGGTTTGGTGGAAAATGATTTTCACGCCTCGCCGCTCTACCGTCAGCGCCGAAATAAAAAGCTCGTTACCCGTAAGAGGCGTTTTGTAATGCAAGTCGGCGTGAGCCACCACAGGGTCTACGCCTGCGGCATGCGATTCCTTGAATGAAGTTCCCAAGCTTTGCATAAACTCGTGCCGCGTATTTTCAAAATAATGCAGATAATGGGCATTGTTGACGATGCCTTGTGCGTCGCATTCGTAGTCGCGCACTTTCATTTCTATTTCAAAGATTTTTTTCATTGCTTATCAACTTATATAATTTATCCGAAGGACGAACTTTTTCCGGCACCGGCATGGAAAACGATTCGCCCCGCACGGTTTCCGGCACCGGTTTCAAGTCTACGCGGATTTCTTCGACGTTTGAAAACAGAGCGCCGGTGGTTGGCCCCGTAATCAGGATTTTGTCGCCCGTTTGCAGGCTTTGCGTTTCCATTAAACATTCGGCAACTTTCAGTTTCGGGAAATACTTGATGACCTTGCCGACATATAATTTCTTTTCCGTGGCTTGATTGCCGTATTGATGGCTCCATTCGCCCAAACGTTGTCCCAGGTAATAGCCATTCCAGAAGCCGCGGTTGAATACGGTTTTCAGCCGTTCGTCCCATGCGGCGATTTTTTCTTCCGTCAACCGGTTTTCGCAAACGGCGCGAATGGCTTCGTTGTAACATTCGCAAACCGTGCGCACGTATTCGGGACCACGGGCGCGACCTTCGATTTTGAACACCCGGACGCCCGCATCCATCATTTTATGAATGAAATGAATGGTTTTTAAATCTTTGGGCGACATTATGTACTGGTTCTCGATCGCCAATTCAATATCGCCCTCGCGGTCTTTAACAGTATATCCGTGCCGGCAAACCTGATTGCAGGCGCCGCGGTTGGCCGAGGCATTCATTTCGTGCAGACTCAGGTAACATTTCCCGGAAACGGCCATGCACAAGGCGCCGTGGGCAAACATTTCGATTTGCACCGGTTTCCCGGAAGGGCCTCTTACCTGCTGCTTTTCGATCTGTTCGTAAATTTCGCGCACCTGTTCCAGGTTCAATTCCCGCGCCAAAACGACCACATCGGCAAATTGGGCGTAGAATTTCAGCGCTTCGATATTAGAAATATTCAGCTGGGTCGAGAGGTGAACCTCTACTCCAATACTCCGCGCATAAACCATTGCCGCCACATCGGCTGCAATAATGGCCGACAGGTTGGCTTCCCGTGCGGCGTCGATAAGGGTGCGCATCTGCGGCAAGTCGCTGTCATAAATGATGGTATTGACGGTGAGGTAACTTTTGATCCGATGTTTCCGGCAGATCCGGGCAATCTCGTGCAAGTCGTCGATGGTAAAACTACGAGCGGAACGCGAACGCATATTCAAACCTTCGATGCCGAAGTAAACCGAACCGGCGCCGCCTTGGATAGCTGCCGCTAAAGATTCATACGAACCTACAGGCGCCATAATTTCATATAAAGAAATTGTTTTCAATGCATAGTTGTTTTTTTCGATTGCAAAGCTACAAAAAATACGGGAAAAAGTTTGACGCTTAAGAAAACGAAAATGTTTGCCCTAATAAAAAAAGAGTATCTTTGCATTTCGTATGCAAATAGATACTCTCACATTCGACAACTATCCCGTATTCCTTGCCCCGATGGAAGATGTTACGGATATTTCGTTCCGCTTGCTTTGTAAAGCGTTCGGAGCCGATATGGTTTATACCGAATTTATTTCGAGCGATGCGTTGATCCGGCATATCCATAAAACGAAAGCCAAATTGGAAGTGGCCGAAGAAGAACGTCCGGTAGTCATGCAGATTTACGGAAAAGATACGGAAGCGATGGTCGAAGCCGCCCGGATTTGCGAAGAAGCCCGTCCCGATATTCTGGATATTAATTTCGGTTGTCCGGTAAAAAAAGTAGCCGGAAAAGGAGGTGGCGCCGGCATGTTGCAAACGCCGGAAAAAATGCTGGAAATCACGGCTGCCGTAGTGAAGGCCGTCCGGATTCCCGTAACCGTGAAAACCCGTTTGGGATGGGATAACGATCATAAAATCATCACCGGTTTGGCCGAGCCATTACAGGATTGCGGGATTGCTGCGTTAACCATTCACGGTCGCACCCGCGCCCAGATGTATACCGGCGAAGCGGACTGGACACTTATCGGCGAAGTAAAGCAAAATCCGCGGATGCACATTCCCATTATCGGTAACGGCGATATTACTTCGCCGGAGTTGTGCCGGCAGGCCTTTAAACGCTATGGCGTGGATGCGGTGATGGTGGGTCGCGCAAGCATCGGCGCCCCTTGGATTTTCAGGGAAATGAAACACTATCTGGCTACCGGCGAAAAGTTAGCCCAAGAACCTTTCGGCTACTATTTGTCGATTTTGAAGCGGCAAGTCCTGCAAAGTGTCGAGCGCTTGGATGAGCGACGGGGCATTTTGCATAGTCGGCGGCATATCGCTGTCAGTCCGCTGTTTAAGGGCATTCCCGACTTCAAATCAACTAAAATTGCCATGCTAAAAGCGAATACCGTTCAAGAACTATTTGACATAATGGATTCAATTTCCACCATTTTTAAAACCATTTAATATCAAATACAGGATTTTAACATCTTTTATATAAATATATTTGGATAAATAGTCTATTTGTTCTTACCTTTGCATTGTGGTTTTTTCATAATAGTATTAGATTTAAGGTTAACAAAGATTGAATTAGGGTGTTCGTGAGAATACCCTTTTTTTATTGCTCAGAGGTCCGGTTCATCCACTTTACCCAGGATGTTGCTAAAATTAAAAAAAATCATGTACTTTTGTACTGCGTTCAAAAACTGCGTACATGGAAGAAGAATTAAAAAAGGCATACCATATAGTCGCAAAAGGGGGAATTATTCTTTATCCCACCGATACGATTTGGGGGATTGGTTGCGATGCGACCCATGCGGAAGCCGTCCAACGGATTTACAACCTCAAGCAACGGCCCGACACGCGTTCTATGCTTGTACTGATTGATTCGCCGGAGTATCTGCCCTATTACGTAAACGAATGCCCGGATGTGGCGCTCGATTTAATCAAATATTCCGTCAAACCGTTGACCGTGATTTATTCGGGAGCGAAAAATGTAGCATCCAATTTAATTGCTGAGGACGGAACATTGGGCATTCGCGTTACCCGTGAAGCTTTTTCCGGGCAGTTATGCCAATGGCTGAAAAAACCGCTGGTTTCCACTTCCGCCAATATCAGCGGACAACCGGCTCCGGCTAACTTTTCCGAAATCAGCAATGAAATTCTTATGGGAGTAGATTATGTCGTTAATTATCGGCAACAGGAAAAACAAAAACGCCAGGCTTCCTCTATTATCCGGTTAGGGAAAGGCGGCGTTATAAAAGTGATTCGCGAATGAAAAAGAAAACACAATTAATCAAATACCTGCTTTCGGATTTCTGGATGGCGGCTCTGGCTTGGTTTATCTTCAACTGGATACGCTATCTGCTGATTGCCCGATATCAGGGATTCGATGAATTGTGGAGTTTTATGGTCTATAAGCATGTATTACTGGGACAGGTGATTATTCCCTTCGGCTGGCTTACGCTGCATTATTATTCGGGATACTACAACAAACCTTTGGAAAAATCGCGTGTCAACGAATTTTTTACTACTTTCCAAGTAGCTATCGTTGGAACTGTCGGGATCTTTTTTACTGTGCTCTTGAAGCATCTACCGTATTCCTTTCATATTTATTACGAACAGTTTTCCTATCTGTTTTTGTTGTCTTTCTTCTTAACGTATGTGGGACGCTTGTGTATTACGTTGCAAACCACCCGCAAAATTCAAAAACGGGAATGGACCGTCAATGCGTTGATCTTGGGCGAAGGAAAGAAAGCGGAAGAACTGAAAAAGCAATTGGAAAAACCGTCCGAATCACTGGGATACACGATTCGAGGTTTTGTTACGAAAGAAGAACTCGACCGGCTGGATGCACGGATTAAAGATGAAAACATCGAAGAACTGATTGTAGCGCCGGAAATTCAGGATAAAGACCGGCTATTGCATTTCCTGTATTCGCTTTACCGCTATAAATTGCCGGTTAAATTGCCGGTCAATTATTCCAACCTGTTTACGGGCGGAATGAAAGTGCGCACCTTGGCCGGCTTTCCTTTAATCGACGTTACCGCCAATAATTTTTCGGAAATGGAAAAGAACCTCAAACGAAGCCTCGATAAAGTGCTTTCATTGCTGGTTCTGATGTTCCTGTCGCCGCTCTATGTCTACCTGATGTGCCGAGTGAAGATGGACTCCAAAGGCCCTGTTTTTATCCGACAGGAACGAATCGGGCAAGGCGGCCAACCGTTTAGGATGTATAAGTTCCGCACAATGCACGACGACGCAGAAAAAAACGGACCGGCCTTGTCTTCCATCAACGACCAACGGATAACGCCTTATGGCCGGACAATGCGGAAATACCGCTTGGACGAACTCCCGCAATTCTGGAATGTTTTGAAAGGCGATATGTCGCTGGTCGGCCCGCGGCCTGAACGAAAATATTATATTGAACAAATTGTGAAGGAATATCCCTGTTTTTACTTGTTGCACAATGTCCGCCCGGGCATTACTTCGTGGGGAATGGTCAAATTCGGATACGCCTCCAATCTATCCGAAATGATTGAACGAATGCAATACGATATTTTATATTACGATAATATGTCGCTGGCGTTGGATACAAAAATATTAATTTACACGGTAAGGACCATCCTTACGGGAAAAGGCATTTGATGAAACAAAAAACACGATTCGACCGTTTGCTCAGCTGGAGGGAAAAACACATCCGGGAAAGGCATTTTATCCTCATTCTCAGTTTGATGATTGGGATTATTACCGCTTTTGCCGCTATCCTGCTCAAAACATCCATTCACATTATCAAGCATTTGTTGACGGAACGGATAGATATAGCTAACGCTAACTGGTTTTACCTGATTTATCCGGTTATCGGTATCTTGTTGTCCGGTTTATTTGTCAAATACATTGTGAAAGACGATATTGGTCATGGTGTAACCAAAATCCTGTACGCCATTTCGCAACGGAAAAGCCGGATTAAGCCGCACAATACCTGGAGTTCCATGATAGCCAGTTCGATTACCATAGGCTTTGGGGGTTCGGTGGGAGCTGAAGCGCCGATGGTATTGACCGGTTCGGCTATCGGATCCAACCTCGGCCGGCTGTTCAAAATGGAACAAAAAACCCTGATGCTGTTGGTCGGCTGCGGCGCGGCGGGCGCAATTGCCGGTATTTTCAAAGCGCCTATCGCCGGATTGCTGTTTACCATCGAAGTGCTGATGCTCGATTTGACAACGGCTTCGGTGCTGCCTCTACTGATTTCAGCGGTTTCGGCGGCCAGCGTTTCGTATATTTTTACGGGAACCGACGCTATGTTTCAATTTGCCCAACAGGAAGATTTTGATTTGGAACGGATTCCCTATGTGCTGATTCTGGGAGTGCTCTGCGGATTGATTGCGCTCTATTTTACCCGCGCCACCATTTGGACGGAAGGCATATTCCGAAAACTGAAGACTTTCTGGAAGAAATTCTGTCTGGGATCCGTTATCCTGAGTATTCTGATTTTTCTGTTGCCGCCGCTCTACGGCGAAGGATACGACACCATCGGAAGCCTGATTAGCAACAGTTACGACAGTCTGTTGGACGGAAGCCTGTTCTACCACCTGAAAGATCATTACTGGGGCGTTATCCTTTTCCTGCTGATAATTATTTTCCTGAAAGTATTTGCCACGGCGGCTACCAACGGTGGCGGCGGTTGCGGCGGTATTTTCGCCCCTTCGCTCTATCTGGGCTGTATTGTCGGTTTCGTATTCGCCCATTCGTTCAATCAATGGATACCCATTTTGCCGGGCAACCGCTTGCCGGAAGAAAATTTCGCCTTGATGGGAATGGCCGGCATGATGGCTGGGGTAATGCACTCCCCGCTGACGGCAGTCTTCCTGATCGCCGAACTCACCGGCGGATTCAACCTCTTTTTGCCTTTGATGATTGTAACCATTAGCGCCTATTTCACGATTATGCTCTTTGAAAAGCATAGCATTTATTCCATCCGCCTGGCGCAAAAAGGCGAATTGTTGACGCACGATAAAGACAAAGCGGTATTGACCTTGCTGAACATTCAAACCGTTATCGAAAATGAATTTATGACGGTGCATCCGGATACCACATTGGGTGATATGGTAAAAGTCATCGCACAGTCGCCCCGGAATGTTTTTCCGGTAATCGACGGCCAGAATGTGTTGCGGGGCGTGGTTTTACTGGATAATATCCGCAACATCATGTTCCGTCCCGAATTGTACGAACGGTTTACCGTCAAAAAGTTTATGATTTCTCCACCGGCTAAAATCAATGTTGCTATGCCGATGGACAAAATTATGCAACTGTTTGAAGATACCAAAGCATGGAACCTGCCGGTTGTCGACGACGAAGGACATTATTTGGGATTTATTTCCAAATCAAAAATATTCAACGCTTACCGCGATGTATTGCAAACCAATTTCTCGGAAGACAGTTAAAAGGATATGGATAAGAAACCGTTACGAATTGTATTTATGGGAACGCCGGACTTTGCCGTCGAAAGTCTGCGGGCGCTGGCAGAAGGCGGATACTGCATAGCAGGCGTTGTTACCATGCCGGATAAGCCGGTAGGAAAACATCAAAGTTCATTACAGGCAAGTCCGGTGAAACAATATGCTTTATCGCAGAATTTGCCGGTGCTGCAACCGGAAAAATTGAAAGATCCCGGATTTATCGAACAATTACGGGCATGGAAAGCCGATTTGCAAATCGTTGTGGCTTTCCGGATGCTACCCGAAGTGGTATGGAATATGCCTCGCCTGGGAACTTTCAATCTGCACGCTTCCCTGCTACCGCAATACCGGGGAGCGGCGCCCATCAACTGGGCGATTATCAACGGAGAAAAGGAAACGGGAGTTACCACGTTTTTCCTGACACACGAAATTGATACGGGCCGGATTATTTTCCGGGAGAAAATTCCTATTACCGATACCGACAATGCGGAAACTGTTCACGACCGACTGATGTATCTCGGCGTCCGACTGGTCATGAAAACCGTAGATGCCCTTTCTGAAAACACCATCCAACCCATTCCCCAATCCAATTTAACGACCGGCGAGGAATTAAAGCCCGCCCCCAAGATTTTCAAAGAAACCTGCCTCATTCGCTGGAACCAACCCACCCGGGCGATATACGACTTTATCCGGGGATTGGCGCCCTACCCCGGCGCATGGACGGAATTGACAACAAATCAAGGCGATACGCTGCATCTAAAAATCTTTGAAACGGAAAAAATGATCCGGCCGCACAATTTACTTCCGGGAACGATTGTTTCGGACGGAAAAACCCAATTCGACATCAGTGCAACCGACGGCTTTATCCGGTTGAAAAACCTGCAACAGGCAGGAAAAAAGCGAATGACGGTCGAGGATTTCTTACGGGGGACTCGCATCGGCGCCACAGACCAGCTGTGCCCTCCGGCATAGGCCACAGCAAGCCTTTCAGCCATCCGTTTTCCGGTTCTCTTTTGTTCTTTGCCGTCATTGAAGTGTATTCACTCCACAAGTCGCTGACTTGCGGTTATGAAAACGTTGTCTTTCAGACAATAAATCTACATTACTTGTGTCATTCTGTAAAATAGTTGGGATAATTTTTGTAATTAGCGAACGTGCCTCAATGGTTCCGACCCGTTGAATCAGGCGCATATAGAAAACGCGTAGAATCTCTTCTCCACGTTTCCTCCATGTTTATTAATGTATTCGTTTTGGTTTT
>JAISYG010000157.1 GCA_031270075.1 Dysgonamonadaceae bacterium | reverse complement strand
ATATTCGGATCGAAAGCCAGACGAATATCTTCTTCCGATGGGCGGGCGGGCGATTCGGGATGGCTGTGGTAATTGGCGATAATCTGCAAACTTTGCGAACGCGCTTCACGCAGCACGGCGAACTGTTCTTTCGGGTCGAAAGAGAAATGTTCGGGGCTGTGGTCGATATTCGTCAGCGGATATTGCTTAATCGCCTCATTCCCTTTGCCTATCAAGAGTCCGCAGGCTTCGTCCGGCAATTCTTTCCGGGCTTGGGCAACAATACCGTCCATAATACTTTGAGAAATCCGAATCATTTTTCTATTTCGATATTGTAAATGCCCGGCGTAGCGGTTTCCGTTACCGATAACACGTTGAATCCTTGTTCCGTAGCGCTTCTCGGAACGTTTTCCAGTGGTTCTCCGGCGATTACTTTTACATTCAGTATATCTCCTTTCCGGAGTTTGTTCAGCTCGATTTTCGTTTTCACGAAAGTCATCGGGCAATGCTCTTTTGTTACATCTAAGTTGTACGTCATAAGAAATTAGTTAAATAAATAGCGTTTGTCCACCTTCCGACAGCTTCAGGAAGGAAGCGACGCCCAATACATCTTTTATTTCGGGAATGAAATCGCTTTTTTGCAGTCCAAGGATGTGCATGGCCATTTCGCAGGCATAAAAATGGATGCCCAATTGTTTGGCCGCTTCAACCAATTCTTCCAGGGTCGCCACATTATTTTTCCGCATCATATAACGGAAAATTTTCGGACTGACACCCAAAAAATTGAGCCGGCTCACCGGTGAGGCTTTCAATCCACCCATCATAATTCCGAACACTTTCGGCAAAAATCCTTTCCCTACCGGCGAACGTCCCAGTTTCAGTTTGATAGCATCCAATCCCCAGAAAGTGAAGAAGAGATTGACTTCATACCCTACGGCGGCCGCTCCCGTAGCTAAAGTGAATACAGCCGTCAATTTATCGAAATCGCCGCTGAAAGCGATGATTGATAATTTCTTTGTTTGTTTTTCTTCCGACATAATTTTTACTTTTATCTTTTAGTTTTTAGTTTTTATCTTTTAGTTTTTATCTCACACGCCGCTTGCGCATAATCCACCAATTGTGTTATTGTGGGATTCGATCCGCAAACCGGACATTTTTCCGAACGTTTGGTTTTTATGGTTCTAAATTCCATTGTTTTTGCGTTGAACGAGAGCAATTTATTTGTTAATAATTCGCCCACGCCCGTCAAGTATTTCAAGACTTCCGCCGCCTGTATTGTCCCCAACATGCCGGCAATAGCGCCTAAGACGCCAGCCTGCGAACAGGTAGGCACGGCATTGGGTGGAGGCGGCGCATGAAACAGGCAACGGTAGCAAGCCGTTCCGGGTACATGCGTCAAGGTTTGCCCGTCGAATCGGAGTATTCCTCCGTGCGAGAACGGTTTACCGGCAATGACGCAGGCATCGTTAATCAGGAACTTGACAGGAAAATTGTCGGTGCCATCGACCACAAAATCGTAGTCGTTGATAATCTCCGGCGCATTTTCCGACGATAGCAGCGTTTGATACGTGATTACGTTCACATCCGGATTCAGTTGGCTGATTTTCTCTTTAGCCGAAAGGACTTTGGGCTTATCCACGTCCTGCGTGAAATGGATAATCTGCCGTTGCAGGTTGCTTAAATCCACCACATCCCCGTCGATGATGCCGATGGTTCCGACACCTGCTGCCGCTAAATAAAAAGCGACCGGAGCGCCCAACCCGCCTGCGCCGACAATCAAGACTTTTCCCTTGCTTATCTTTTCCTGACCGTCTACGCCTACGTCCTGAAGCAATATGTGCCGGCTATACCGGATGATTTGGTCTTCCGTGAAATTCATGCGGACTGTCCCCCTCCCATAAAATACAGGAAATCCACTTCATCTCCGTCTTTCAATGCAATTGTTTCATAATTTTCCCTGTTTACAAATTCTTCATTCAATTGAACCGAAACCATATCGGGTTGTGTAATGTTGTTCGATGTAATTAATTGTGCGAGCGTTGTCAGGTTTTCCAATTCTTGTTCTTTCCCGTTTACTGTTATTTTTGCCATTTTATTTTTATGTTTAATCTTCAAATTGATATAGAGGAGTGGACAAATAGCGTTCGCCGGTGTCGGGTAAGATAGTAACAATGACTTTGCCCTTGTTTTCGACCCGTTTGGCGATTTGTAAAGCGGCGAAAGCTGCTGCGCCGGAGGATGCGCCCACTAAAAGTCCTTCTTCACGCGCTAATTGCCGGCTGGTATCAAACGCTTCTTCGTTTTTCACTTTGTATATTTCATCCACTATTTTGGAATTGAATACTTTCGGGACGAAACCGGCTCCGATACCCTGTATTTTGTGCGGTCCGGGTTTTCCGCCTGACAATACCGGCGAATCGAAAGGTTCAACGGCAATCACTTTGATGTTGGGATTGTATCTTTTCAGAATTTCACCGGCGCCGGTAATCGTTCCGCCTGTTCCTACGGCGGAAACAAAAATATCTACTTGGCCGTCGGTATCCCTCCAGATTTCTTCCGCTGTCGTACTCCGGTGAATCTGCGGATTGGCTGGATTTTGAAATTGTTGAGGTATAAATGAGTTAGGATATTGTTTTTGTAATTCCTCCGCTTTCCGGATAGCGCCTCCCATCCCTTCAAAACCGGGAGTAAGCACTAACTCGGCGCCTAAAGCCCGCAAGAGGCTTCGTCGTTCGATACTCATGGTGTCGGGCATTGCCAGAATCAGCCGGTAAGCTTTGGCTGCTGCGATGAAAGCCAAGGCTATGCCTGTATTCCCGCTGGTTGGTTCGATAATAATGCTTTGCGGCGTGAGAAATCCCCTTTCTTCCGCATCTTCAATCAAGGATAGTCCGATGCGGTCTTTCACGCTTCGGGCAGGATTCAGGTATTCGAGTTTCGCCAGTATTTGTGCCTCTATCTTGTTGAGTTTCTCTATTTTGCTCAATTCAAGGAGCGGCGTGTTTCCAATTAATTCCGTAAGTTTTTTCGCTATTTTTGCCATAACAGATTTATTTTCTGTAAAAGTACAACTGAATATAACACAAAAAAATACCATAAATATGGTATTTTTACATGCCGGCAAAATAATATTTTTTGCTTACTAACCTACTGCAAATTAACAAAATAAATGATAATTACAACACCGCTTTAATCCATGCTTGCGCCATCAGTTGCGCTCCAGCCATCGACGGATGTACGCCATCGGCTCCCCAGTAAGCGGCATCGGCTTTTTTCAGTGCTGCGTTGAATACCGATTGGAAAGGAACAAAAGTTAAGCCGAAAGACTGGGCCAATGCTTTCGCCGTTTCACGGTAAGGAGCGAAATCACGTTCCCAGGTATCATCCAAAGCGGTTCCGCCGTGAATAATAAACGGTTCACAAATCACAATCCGGATTCCCGGTAAGGTTTTCAGTGTACGGGCGATCAAATTCCGGTAATCGGCTTCGTATTCGATAATCGTTCCGGTATATCCGTTTGTTTTCGTATGCCAAAAATCATTGACGCCAATCAAGATGCTCAAAATATTGGGTTTTAAATCGATGCAATCCTTGTCCCAACGTTCGGCCAACTGAAATACTTTATTGCCCGAAATACCCCGGTTATAAATCTTCAACTCTTTTCCGGCCTGATTCGCTAAAATAAGAGCAGAGGTATACAGGGCATAGCCGCCTCCCAATTGCGCCGGTTGGTTAAACTGATCTTCTTTCTTTTTGTCCCTGCCCCAATCCGTAATCGAGTCGCCCTGAAAAAGAATCACATCCCCTTTAGATAAAGCGCTTTTATTGGCTTCGTTCAAAGAACTTACTTCCGGTAGAGCCGCTTTCAGAATTCCGGGCACAGACAAGGTTGCGATTCCTGCCAATGCCGATTTTTTAAAAAAACTTCTTCTGTCCATACTATTCAAACAATTTTTCCGGATATTCTCCTTGATTAATTAATTCCTGTATTTTGGCAACCACCGATGCCCGGTCGTTCTGATAGGTTACGCCAAACCATTTGGAAGGCGTATCGAGTACTTTTGTTTTGGCCTTTCCGTCTATAATCAACTGATTGACTACCGAAGGGATGTAAAATTCCGCTTTCGGATTTTCCGTATTATTGCGTAAAAAATCCACCAATTGCTCATCCGAATACGCGAAATATTCGGGAGTGAAGCCCCACATATTCATCGAAACCGGTGTATTATCGGCAATAATTACCGGATTCCCGTTTTCGTCCGTATATTTTATTTTTCCATCGGTGTCCCGGATAATGGCCGTGCGTTCCACTACCGAAGTCAAAAAGCCATCGGCATCCACAGAACAAACGCCGCGCGCTACCGATCCGCTCTCGGACAAGGTATTTCCCACACGATAACCGACCATCGCATATACATTTTTCATCTTTTCGACCGATTGCAGGAAAGCGGACAAAACTTCATAACTCGCCCGTCCGTAAAAATCATCGGCATTGATAACGGCAAAAGGTTCACGAATGACTTCTTTTCCCATCATCAAGGCGTGATTAGTTCCCCAGGGCTTTACCCGTTCGGGAGGTAAGGAAAATCCCTTGGGTAATTTGTCTAACTCCTGAAAAACGACTTCGACCGGAACGATGTTTTCGTATTTCTTCAGGATTTGCTCCCGGAAATCTTTTTCAAACGATTCCCGGATAACAAATACCACTTTTCCAAAACCGCTTCTCACGGCATCGAAAACGGAATAATCCATAATAGTTTCACTGTTTGGTCCCAAACCGTCCAACTGTTTTAATCCACCGTAGCGACTGCCCATTCCGGCAGCTAATATTAATAATGTAGGTTGCATATATTTTATTTTTATCGGAGGCCAAAGATATAAAACTTCTTGGCTTTTTCAAAATAAAACCGTAATTTTGTCCCTTAAAAATTACAGATGGAATATTATCATTTATCCCGGATTATTCACCAACAAGCAGAAAAGTTCGGCCACGAAGAAGCAATAAAAATCAGAAATCATGAAACCCGCACTTGGAAATCGGTTTCATGGATTGATTTTTCAAAGACCATTATTACTGTAGCTGAAGCACTGTGCCATATCGGGGCCAAGCCGCAAACGAATATCGGCATTTATTCCCAAAACCGGGCGGAATGTCTTTATGTTGATTTCGGTATTTTTGCAAACCGGGCCGTATCGATTCCAATGTATGCCACGGCATCCATTCCACAAATTAGTTACATGATTAACGAAGCGGAAATCGGAATCTTGTTTGTGGGCGACCAATGGCAATACGATAATGCGTGGGAAACGCTTCAGGGAAATAATTGTTTGAAGCAACTGATTATTTTTGATAAAAAGGTAAAATTAGCCGGAAATGATAAAAATTCCCTTTATTTCGATGACTTTTGCTCCCACAAGAACCGCAATTCGCAGGATATCATTTCTGTGGAAAAACGGATGAAAAGCGCCAACGACGACGACACGGCGCAAATTATCTATACATCAGGCACAACGGGCGAACCCAAAGGCGTAGTGCTGACTCACGCCAATTACAAAGCCATATTCAAAATGCACGACATCCGGCTCGATTATCTGCCGCAACGTTATCTTTCGATTTGTTTCCTTCCGATGGCGCATATTTTTGAGAAAGCATGGTCTATTTATTGCTTGCACAGGGGTTGTACGTTGGCTATTTGTTCCGATCCGAAAGAAATACAGACTTATGTAAAGGAAGTCAAACCGCAAGCCATGTGTAGTGTACCCCGTTTTTGGGAAAAAGTATATGCAGGCGCACAAGAAAAAATCGAACATTCCAATTTTATCTTGCAGACGCTTTTTCACCATGCCATCAAGGTAGGGAAAAAACACAATCTGGATTATGTGAATCAAGGAAAAAAAGTGCCTTGGGGTTTGCGTATACAATTCAAATTTTATAATCAAATCATCTACAATAAATTAAAAAAAGTTGTAGGCATCGAAAGAGGATTGATATTCCCCACAGCGGGATCTTTATTGTCCAATACCATTAATGTATTTCTGCAATCGGTTAATATTCCGATCATATACGGCTATGGGTTGACGGAAACGACGGCTACAGTCAGCTGTTTCCCGTCGGTCGGTTTTGAAATCGGAACCGTGGGAAAGGTGATGCCGGACACAGAAGTCCGTATCGGCAACAACAACGAAATCCAGGTGAAAGGCGGCGGCGTGATGAAAGAATACTACAAAAAACCGGAAGCTACCGCCGAAGTATTTACGGAAGACGGATTTTTCCGCACGGGCGATGCTGGTTATCTGACGGAAAAAATGGGAATTGTTCTTACGGAACGAATCAAAGATCTGTATAAAACCTCTAACGGCAAATACATCGCTCCCCAACAGTTGGAAACGCGGTTGACGAACGACAAATACATTGATGCGGCAATCATTATCGGCGATCAAAAGAAATATGTTACGGCTCTGATTATTCCCGACTGGAACGAAATAAAAACGTACGCCAAGACTTCCGACATCGCTTTTGAAACGGAAGAAGATCTATGTAAAAACCCGAATATCATCGAATTGTATGGAGGCCGCATTCAAGCCATGCAAAACGAGTTTGCCAATTATGAACAAATCAAACGGTTTGCCCTGTTGCCGGAACCGTTCACCATCCAAACCGGGGAATTGACGAATACATTGAAGATGAAACGGTCGTTTATTGCGGAGAAGTATAAGGATGTGATTGACCGGATGTATGAGTAAAAAAATGGATTACGACGACATCTATTATCAAACCACTCATACGCAAGCGTTTTATCGCGATTGTATTTTCCATGCCGTGGCTTTTACTTTAGACCGGATGCCTGACCATTCCTGGCGCCGCCTGAGTTCCGATCAGCCCTTGGAATGGGTTTTGGAGCATATAGATGCCGTTACGACCCATTTTTTGATTGTTCGCCGGCATACTTTGGAAGAACAAAACGAACGCTGGGGAAAAGATAAGCATCTGGAAGTGAACTTTGAACTGCGTATCAATCAATCGACATATATCTTTTCGGCGGAAATGGATTACCGGTATTTGGCGTATTTTATAGAGCAATACGGGTTAATTTCAATGAAGGAACTATGAAAAAGCTACGATAATCAGAATAAAATTTTTACCATCCGATTATTATCATCTTTTAATGAATTTGGCTCTTTCGATTCCGGAAGATCTTTCGATTTCCAGGAAATAAACGCCGGATACAAAACCTGCGACCGGGAGTTGTTCAAACTTCGATTTCGGAGATGTTTTTAAAACGGTTTGCCCGATACTGTTTATGACTGAAATAGAAGTTGCCGGTTCTTCCGATTCAATAAAAAGAATTTTGTTTGCCGGATTTGGATATACTTTCGATTTATTAGTAACGACATTCAACGGATTTATTGCCGTTCCTGTTGGGCTGTGATAGATAAAACGAAGGTAGGTTTCAGGAGTATTTCTTCCGTTTTCCGTTTCATTGATAGAAATGGGAGCGCCATCGCTGTTGTTTTCCGGACGGGCAGCGCTGGCCTCCAAAGGTTCATGTATATCGGCTACCCTGGTCAAACTGAGATAGTTGGTAGCATATTGTCCCAACGTCGTATAAAGATAAACGGCATCGTTCGGTACATCAACAGGATTGGCTTCTACCTGGCCGGCAACAGCTATATAACGGTTTTCGCGGAAACGGATGCTTAAATTCGGATTGTCTTTATTGATCAGTAAATCCATCGAGAATATAGAAGACGGAATTGCTTTCCACAATTGAGTATCGTCATTTTCCATGCGATCATTGGCTGTCAACGGATTCCCGTTTCCGTTTTGCGTAATCACTTTTCCGGTGGAAACGAATTGGATGTATTGCCATATTTCCTTTCCGTCGACGCTGTAAAAAGCGGAATTTCTGCCGGTCGCCGTCAAAATCGCATTCCGGTTGTTATCTATCGCAAGATAAGCCGTATAAAGAAGTGCATCTTTCGGTGTAAAGCGGACATCTACCGAGTCACCTGTTTCGTAGCGGCCGGCGTCAACTACCGAAAAAACGCCCTCTGCATCGTCAATTATACCGGCACGAGCAAGAGTGACAGGGTCTGTCAAATTGCTTACAGGTACCCTTTGCACCAGAGAGCTATCTATGGATGTCGTTGATTTGAAATTGAAAATAGGATAAACTATTCCCGTGCCCGACAGAGGTATGGAGGGTGTCAATGCCGCACCATTGATATAAATAGTCAACGTAGCTCGGTAGGTTTTAGCTTCCAAAGGAGTAAAGCAAATCCCTTTAGAACCTCCGCTCGGCTGTATATAGGAATAGCCGCCGGAGGCATTGGGTATGATTTGGGGAGCTGTAAAGATAGTCGCCGGATCGTTCGGATCTTCATTGACAACAGTTGCCGTAACTTCATCTCCCTCAAGTAAATCCCTGATATATAGAAAACCGTCCGTTCCGGAAACGGTATATTTCGTTGTTGAAGATCCGATAGATGTGTTAATAAAAACCCTTTCATTTGTATTTCCGGACAAACGCGCCGCCCAAACGCTTGCGTTGCCGGTAAAAATAAATATAACAAGATACAAAGCAATTAATCCTTTTTTCATATTTTCTGTATTTTTTATATGCAATTCACTGTGACTTGTCCTAAAATTTCTTTACAGATTTTTTTACTTTATCCGGCATGAACTTGACAGATTTTCTATAATTCTGTCCTGCCTTTACAATATCCCCCAAAGGTAAACATCTTTCCTGAATAAATTTATTTGTAATCTTTGTATTTTTAAAATATTTGTTTTCATTTGGCTTTTGCAAGGCTCTCGTTAGAGAGCATACCTGACTAAGTAGTTGTATCGTGCGCCCAAACGGATTGTCGTAATGGATAAAATCTTCAACGAAATGAATAAAAAGATAGTGGAAACGCTGACGCGTTTCCACATTTTCTTGACTGCAATGGGGACAAAACCGTTCGGAAACGAATCGTCCGCCATTCTGGCACTTTTTTCCTTGAGTTTTATCCGGCTCGCTTTACTCAATGGCTGCCTGCGCCGCCGCTAAGCGGGCAATAGGCACTCGGAAGGGTGAACAACTTACATAATCCAATCCTGTCCGGTGGCAGAATTTCACCGACGAGGGTTCGCCGCCGTGTTCGCCGCAAATACCGCATTTCAAATCCGGTCGTATTTCGCGGCCGCGTTGGGTAGCGATCTCTACTAACTGGCCTACGCCTTTCTGGTCTAATACGGCAAAAGGATCTTCTTTCAGGATGCCTTTGTCTAAGTACATCGGCAGGAATTTGGCCACGTCGTCGCGACTGAAACCGAAGGTCATCTGGGTCAAATCGTTGGTGCCGAACGAGAAAAACTCGGCGGCCGTCGCAATCCGGTGGGCAGTGAGGGCGGCACGGGGAATTTCGATCATCGTACCGACTTTGTATTCAATGCTTTTACCGCGTTCGTCGAATACCAGGCGGGCGGTATCGTCGATGATTTTCTTTTGAGGTGCAAATTCATGCAGAATACTTGTCAGCGGAACCATGATTTCGGGATATACTTCCACGCCTTGCGCCTTCAAATCCAGAGCGGCTTCAAGGATAGCGCGCGTTTGCATTTCCGTGATTTCGGGATAGAGGTTTCCCAAACGGCAACCGCGGAGGCCAAGCATCGGGTTTTGTTCCAGCAATCCTTCTACCCGGCTGTGTATTTCTTCGTAAGGGACGCCCATTACCTTCGACATTTCTTTTTGTCCTTTTTCGTCGTGGGGAACAAATTCGTGCAAAGGCGGATCCAGCAGGCGAACGGTTACGGGCAGCCCCTGCATGGCTTTGAAAATACCGTAAAAGTCGGCGCGTTGCAAAGGTAGCAGTTTGGACAAAGCCAAGCGGCGTCCGTTTTCGTCTTTTGAAAGAATCATTTCGCGCATGGCGATGATTTTGTCGCCTTCAAAAAACATGTGTTCCGTCCGACAGAGGCCGATGCCCTGTGCGCCGAAGCTACGGGCAACCGTTGCATCTTTCGGCGTGTCGGCGTTGGTGCGCACTTTCAGGCGGGCGTACCGGTCGGCCAAAGCCATCAATTCGCCGAAGTCGCCGCTCAATTCAGGTTCCTGTGTTTCGATTTTCCCGGCATATACCAGTCCGGTGGAACCGTTCAGTGAAATCCAGTCGCCTTCTTTCAACGTCCGGTCGCCTACCGTCAATGTTTTTGCCTTATAATCGATCTGCACGCCATTGGCAGCCGATACGCAGCATTTGCCCATACCGCGGGCAACGACGGCCGCGTGCGAAGTCATCCCACCGCGAGCGGTCATAATTCCTTCGGCCACAGCCATACCGCGCAAATCTTCGGGGGAGGTTTCGATGCGGCAAAGCACTACTTTTTCACCGCGATTCACCCATTCTTCGGCTTCGTCGGCGTGGAAAACCACTTTGCCGGTAGCAGCGCCCGGCGATGCAGGCAGGCCTTTGGTGATGGGTTTGGCGGCGGCCAGGGCTTCTTTTTTGAATACAGGGTGAAGCAATTCATCTAATTTTTCCGGTTCCTGACGCAACAGCGCGGTACGTTCGTCGATAATGCCCTGTTTCAGCATTTCCATGGCGATGCGCACCATGGCGCCGCCGGTACGTTTCCCGTTGCGGGTTTGGAGCAACCACAATTTACCGTCTTGAATGGTAAATTCGAGGTCTTGCATATCTTTGAAATAATCTTCGAGTTTTTGTTGGGTTTCAATCAAATCTTTAGCACATTTGGGCATGGCTTCTTCCAGCGACGGGTATTTGGCTTTCCGTTCTTCTTCCGCGATACCCTGCTGAGCCGCCCAACGTTTGGAGCCTTCGATAGTAATTTGTTGCGGGGTGCGGATGCCGGCAACCACGTCTTCGCCCTGGGCGTTAATCAGGTATTCACCATTGAAAATATCTTCGCCCGTAGCAGCATCGCGGGTAAAAGCCACGCCGGTAGCCGAAGTCAGTCCCATATTTCCATACACCATGGCCTGCACGTTGACGGCCGTACCCCATTCTTCGGGGATGCGGTACATCTGGCGGTAGAGGATGGCGCGTTCGTTCATCCAACTGTCAAATACAGCGCAGATGGCGCCCCAGAGTTGTTCCCAAGGCGAATCGGGGAAGTCCCTGCCGGTTTGTTTTTTCACAGCGGCTTTGAATTTGAGCACCAGTTCCTTCAAATCGGCGACGGTCAGTTCGGTATCTAATTCTACGCCGCGCGCTTTTTTTACTTCTTCCATGATTTCTTCAAACGGGTCAATTTCCGTTTTGGAAGCCGGTTTCATGCCCAACACCACATCGCCGTACATTTGTACAAAACGGCGGTAAGAATCCCAGGCGAAACGTTCGTTGCCCGATTTTTTAGCGATGCCTTCAACGGCTTCGTCGTTCAGACCGAGATTCAATACGGTGTCCATCATCCCCGGCATAGAAACGCGGGCGCCGGAACGAACCGATACCAGGCAAGGATTCGTTTTATCGCCGAAACCGGTGCCTGTAGCTTCTTCCACTTTCCTGATAGCGGCTTCCACTTCCGGCCGAATCAATTGGATAACGGTGTCTTTACCCAACCGATTGTATTCCGTACACACTTCGGTTGTAATCGTAAATCCCGGAGGAACAGGAACGCCTATCAAATTCATTTCAGCGAGATTAGCGCCTTTACCTCCCAAGAGGTTTTTCATGTCTGCTTTTCCTTCGGCTTGTCCGTTGCCGAATAAATACACTCTTTTTTTGTCCATACGTTATAAATTTGTTTACTACTTCATTTTGAAAATGTTCGCAAAGGTAATACTTTTTTATTACATAAATTGAATTTCCGGTTTGATTTCAGGAGGATTTTCGAGTATGGACGAATGGCAGTGTAAAAAATCAGAAAGTCAGGGTGAAGATTATGTCTATCATGGCCGGACCGAGTTTCGGGGAATTCATAAAAACGATGTACTACAAGTGTCGGAACGGCAACAGGAACCATTTACCCATAAGGATGCGGGCGATTTATTTAATGCCCAAGCCATAAGGATTACCGGAAGCCCGCAATCTCTTACAGACGGATCGTATGACCCCAGCGGTTTCACAGGTGCAAATAGAATGCTTTCTTTTTATTATATCAAAATTAGATGACAAATATTTCCACGGCCTTCCGAATCGAACGCAATCCGAATAATTCGGGACATATCTCTTTTACAGGAATAAAAAACAATTCCGCTACATCGTCGGCCGCCCGCAAACCGGATAAATCTTCGATTTCGCAACGGTAAAACAAATCTAAGACGTGCACGTCGAATCCCGAATAGGTGTATATATTGGGTAATGAAAACAAATATTGCAAGCGGTCGATTAGTAATCCGGTTTCTTCCATGATTTCTCTTTTCAGAGCTTCTTCGCCCGTTTCCTGCAAATCGACAAATCCTCCGGGTAAATCCAACATTCCTTTAGCGGGTTCATGAGCGCGTTTGGCAACCAATAACTGTCCGTCTTTATCGGTAATAAAAGCGGCGACCGCAGCCGAAGCATTAAAATAATAGATGAAACCGCAATCCGCACATTTTTTGGATTTGAAATTATTTTCCCCGAAACGGGGCGAACCGCATTTCGGACAATACCGGAACAATTCTAAGGGATGCATCAACTCAGGACTTTTTATCAACCAGATGTACCGTCATTTGCGGGAAAGGAATATCAATGCCTTTAGCATTGAAAGTCGTATAGATTTGTTCGTTAATAGAGTATAATACATCCCAGTAGTCGGTACGAGCCACCCACACGCGAACCTGAATATCGACCGAACTTTCATTCAGGGCTTTTATGACAATTTCGGGCGCCGGATTCGGAAAAATACGGGAATCGGCTTTCAAAATATCTCGGATAATTTGTTTGACCTGTTCAAAACCGGTTCCATAAGCCACACCGAACACCCATTCTACCCGCCGGCTGGTTTGATTATTGTAATTAACAATCACATTGGTGCTCAATCCGCCATTGGGAATATAAATGGTACGGTTATCGGTCGTAATAATGATGGTATTAAAAATCTGGATTTCTTTTACGGTTCCGCCCTGTCCCTGCGCTTCGATGTAATCACCGACTTTATAAGGACGGAAAATCAGAATCATGATTCCGCCGGCGAAATTTTGTAAGGTTCCGCTTAAGGCCATACCCAAAGCTACGCCAATGGAAGCAAATAAAGCAACCAGCGAGGTAGTGGTGATGCCTAAAATATCGACAATCAGATAAATCAAAACAGCTGTCAAAGCAATATTGATAAGGCTGCGGATAAATGAAGCGACGGAAGGTTCAAAACCCTTAATATTCATCATCTTATCCGTAAACTTATTTAAAGCTTTGATTAACTTCCGTCCGACAATATATACCACAATACTGGCCAGCAATTTCAGACTGAAAGAAATAAGCAGCGGCCACAATTTTGCACCCAAATCCGGCCAGGAATCTACACCTGTGAGAATATCTTTTATTATATCCATTGTTATTTAATTAAAAACTACTACCTTTGAAACTGCAAAAATAAATATTTTTTTGATAAAAATGAAATATTTCATTTCTTTTTGTATTCTATTCAGCAGTTGGACGGTTCAATCTCAATCAATTGAAGATGCCCGGAAATTGTATTCGGAAGGAAATTATAAGGAAGCTTTACCGGTATATGAAGCCATTGTACAATCGACGGCAAAAAAAACAGCCGGTCAGAAGCCGGAAGCCTACCGGGCGCTGGGGTATATTTACTATCGGTTGTATGAATTTGAGAAGTCGGCGGAAGCCTACAATCAGGTGGGTGCGGCCGAGGTGAAGCCGCTGATAGAACGTTCGGAACGCGCTGCCCGCATGTTGTCACGTTGCGAAGATATACAGTTGATAGATAGTGTGATTGTCGACAAAGAATCTTTCCTGAACGCTTATCTGTTAAGCAGCGAAAGCGGCCGGCTGGAAAAGGATAACCACCGGATTGTTTATATAAATCCTTTGTGCGATAAACGTTATTTTGCTGATGGAAAAGCGAAACAGGGCAAACGCCTGTATTCCGAAATCCGGTTGCAAGAAGAATGGACCGACCGGAAGATGATGGATGTTCCGACCGATTCGCTCGCAGATAACGATTATCCTTTCGCCCTGCCGGATGGGTTGACGGTCTATTATGCTTCCAATAATCCATCGTCTATCGGCGGATACGACCTGTTCATTACACGCTATAATCTGAATAACGACACGTGGCTGGCTCCCAATCAAATGGGGATGCCGTTCAATTCGATTGCCAACGATTATATGCTGGCTGTAGACGAAGAAAACCGCATCGGTTATTTTGCTACCGATCGCTTTCAACCGGAAGGGAAAGTGATTGTCTACACCTTTATTCCGAATGAAGCAGTTACGCCGCTGGAGAACGCTGATAAACGGACGTTGATTCGCCGCGCTAAAATTACTTCCATCCGCGACAGTTGGAAACCCGGTATGAATGGCCGGGCTTATGTAGACAACATCCGCCAAACCATCCTGAACGAACAGGCTGAGCCGGTACAGGATTTTACCTTTGTTATCGACGACCGGACGGTTTACCACTTTCTGGGTGATTTCCAAACCGATGCGGGTAAGCAGGCTTTCATGAAATGGCAGGAAGTGAAAACTTCTATCGACCGGCTGGAAGAAGAATTAGACGCCCTCAGGTTGGAATATTTGAACGCCGATACGCACAAGAAACAAAGCCTGTCGGCCGGTATCGTATCGAAAGAAAGCAGTTTAGAGAATTTATACGCTCAATACGAATGGTTTGAAAAGAATGTACGTAATATGGAAATAAAATCTAAAAAAGAATAATCATGGACATAGTAATTGTTGTTGTTTTGTGTCTTGTCGGAGTTTTATTGATTCTGGCGGAAATATTCCTGATACCCGGTCTGACGATTACGATTGTTGCCGGAATCGCGGCTTCTATCGGAGGTATCTATTATGCGTTCAGTCATCTGGGCGTTGTGGCGGGTATTATTACCCTGTTTTCGGTATTATTGTGTATCGGTATCTCGTGTATCTTTTTCGTTAAATCGAAGACGATGGACAATATTGCGCTGACAACGGATATCGATTCGACCATCACTACCGGAGAAACTTTAACCATTGCCGTTGGGGACGAAGGCATAGCCCTTTCCCGTATGAATCCCATCGGCAAAGTAAAAGTGAAAGATACAATTATGGAAGGTAAATCACTCGACGACTACATCGACGAACGGACACCGATTGTAGTAACCGGCGTAAGCCCAAGTCAATTAATCGTGAGAAAACTGTAAAACGAATTATTCATTTTAATAAATTAAACAATATGGAAGCTGGAGCATTTCTTTGGGTTATCCTCGTAATAGCAGCGATTATACTGCTATCAATTTTCTTTTATTATGTACCTTTCGTACTCTGGGTTACGGCAAAGGCATCGGGTGTAAACATTTCGCTTTTGCAACTCTTTCTGATGCGGTTGCGGACAGTGCCGCCACCCACCATCGTGAATGCAATGATTGAAGCGCACAAAGCCGGTTTGAAAAACATTACCCGCGATCAGTTGGAAGCGCATTATCTGGCCGGCGGACACGTCGAACGGGTGGTACACGCCCTGGTTTCGGCCGAGAAAGCCAATCTGGCGTTGACGTTTCAAATGGCTACGGCCATCGACCTGGCCGGTCGCGATGTATTTCAGGCAGTACAAATGTCGGTGAATCCGAAAGTGATTGATACGCCATCGATTACTGCCGTAGCGAAAAACGGTATCCAATTATTGGTCAAAGCGCGTATCACGGTTCGCGCCAATATCCGGCAATTGGTCGGCGGCGCCGGCGAAGAAACCGTTATTGCGCGGGTAGGCGAAGGGATTATCTCTTCCATCGGTACGGCCGAAACGCACAAGGAGGTACTGGAAAATCCCGACAGTATTTCAAAAGTGGTATTAAAGAAGGGTTTGGATGCAGGCACCGCCTTCGAGATCCTGTCCATTGATATTGCGGATATCGATATCGGTAAAAACATTGGGGCCGAACTGCAAATGGATCAGGCGCAGGCCGATAAAAACATTGCACAGGCCAAAGCCGAAGAACGCCGCGCGATGGCCGTTGCACTGGAGCAGGAAATGAAAGCGAAAGCGCAGGAAGCCCGCGCTAAGGTAATTGAAGCCGAAGCCGAAGTGCCGAAAGCAATGGCCGAAGCCTTCCGTAGCGGTAATTTGGGTATTATGGATTATTACAAGATGAAAAACATTCAGGCCGATACCGACATGCGCGAAACAATTGCTAAACCGCAAAAGCCGGCGAAATGAGAATCATATCACCCGATCAACTTCCGATGAATGCAGATGGATCAATTTTCCATCTGCATTTGCGTCCCGAACAGGTGGCGGACAAAATCGTTATGATGGGCGATCCGGATCGAGTTCCGGCAGTGGCCTCTTATTTCGATCATGTAGAATTTGATCGGCAAAGCCGTGAATTTCGCACCATTACCGGAAGTTACAAAGGCAAACGCATTACCGCTCTGTCGCACGGCATCGGTTGCGACAATCTGGATATTGTGATGACCGAACTGGATGCGCTGGCCAACATCGATCTGGAACGGCGGGAAGTGAAACCGAATTTCCGGCAACTCACCTTGGTGCGCATCGGTACATCGGGCGGATTACAACCCTTTGCACCGGTTGGTTCGTATGTGGTTTCGGAAATCTCGATGGGCATGGACGGCCTGCTCTTTTTCTACGAAGGCGGTAAAGACTTGAACGATTCGGGATTGACGGAAAAATTCACCTTGCATACACAATGGAACCCTTTGCTGGCCAAACCCTATTTCGTTCGTTCCGATAAAGAATTACTGGATACTGTCGGATTCGATATGGTAAAAGGTATTACGATTTCCGCCAGCGGATTTTACGGACCACAAGGCCGCCACGTGCGTTTGGGATTGAACAGTCCGATGCAAAACGAACGGTTGCAATCGTTCGATTATCAAGGATTAAAAATCTGCAATTACGAAATGGAAAGCGCCGCATTGGCAGGACTGTCGCAATTGATGGGGCACAAGGCTCTGACGGCTTGCCTGATTATTGCCGGCCGCTATTCCGGCGATATGAATACCGATTACAAAGGTTCTTTCGATGGATTGATTACAAAAGTTTTGGATAGAATATAGAATTATGAGTACGATTTGCGCCATTTCAACCGCTCCCGGAACAGGTGGGATAGCCGTTATACGTATTTCGGGGAAAGAGGCTTTCGCCCTAACCGACCAGATTTTCCAACCGAACAAACAAGCCATACCGGTCAAAAAACAGTTGGCTTACACGTTAAGCTATGGAAAAATTTACAAGGGCGACGAACTGTTGGATGAGGTAGTTGCAGCTGTTTTCCGCGCTCCCAATTCCTTTACCGGCGAGGATACGGTTGAAATTACCTGTCATGGTTCTACGTATATTCAGCAGGAAATTCTTCGTTTGTTGGTGGAAAAGGGTTGTACATTGGCACGTCCGGGCGAATTTACCCAACGTGCTTTCCTGAACCGTAAAATGGATTTATCGCAGGCCGAAGCGGTGGCCGACGTCATCGCCTCTTCCTCGGCTGCCGCTCATCGTTTGGCAATGAACCAGATGCGGGGCGGATTCAGTCACGAATTGATGTTGTTGCGAACGCAATTAGTGGATTTTGTATCTTTAATCGAATTGGAATTGGATTTCGGCGAAGAAGATGTGGAATTTGCCGACCGGAGCCGTTTATCGGCTTTAGCTTCTCAAATCGAAACCGTCCTTATCCGTCTGGTAGAATCGTTTAAGGTAGGAAATGTTATCAAAAACGGAATTCCGGTAGTCATCGTCGGAGAAACAAATGCAGGTAAGTCTACTCTACTCAATCATTTGTTGAACGAAGAAAAAGCCATTGTTTCCGACATTCACGGAACCACGCGCGACGCCATCGAAGATATTATTAACATACAAGGAATGATGTTCCGTTTCATCGATACCGCCGGCATTCGCGACACGAGCGATGCGATCGAAAATCTGGGCATCGAACGTACGTTTCAAAAAATAGACCAAGCGGCTATCGTCATTTGGATGATTGATACTACCCATTACAGTAAGGAGATCGAATTTATTGCCGACCAGATCATTCCTCGTACTCAAAGCAAAAAACTGCTCATCGTCATCAATAAAATAGACAAGTTGACACCGGAAGAGCAAGCTGTTCTGGACGAAGAATTTCTGCCATACGTCCCGTCCGAACGGATTTACCTGTCCGCTAAATACAAAACCAATACCGATATGCTGGAAAAAGCTTTGCTGAAAGCCGCCGATCTGCCTGAAATCAACGGTCAGGACGTGATTGTTAGCAATCTGCGCCATTATGAAGCCCTGTCCTATGCACTGGAAGCCATCCGTCGCGCTGCAAAAGGACTACAAACGGGTTTGCCGTCCGACTTCATTTCGCAGGATATCCGGGAATGTATGCATTATTTGGGAGAGATTACGGGAGAAATTACTACGGATGAGGTTTTGGGGAATATTTTTGGGAGGTTTTGCATCGGGAAATAACTACCCATATTTTAAACGCTTATGTATGCAATCGGAAGTAGCCGAGTTTGGAGATTCTGAATCAGATTGCAGATATCTTGCAGGTGAGCGTGAAGGATTTAATTGTAGATAATAAAGAACAAAAATAGATATGGCAAAGAAAAACGGTAATGGTACAGAAGAACCCTTGGAAAAGCAGCTTTGGAAAGCTGCCGATAAACTTCGTAAA
>JAISYG010000118.1 GCA_031270075.1 Dysgonamonadaceae bacterium | reverse complement strand
TTTTCGGTCAACTTTTCCTTTCGGGTCGCAAACTTCTGAAAAGCTTCGTTGTTGGCGGCAAAAGGCACGTTTTTCAGGTTCGCTACCGGTTCGCCTTCCAGTTTCACCACCGAATCTTTGACGTCCAACTGTACAGTATGCCGGCTTTCTTCCATCAACTGAAACTGCATCACAAAGTGCAGCTTCATGGTGTCGGTATTGCCGTAGCGACACCAGTAATGACCTAAATCCCTGTATAACCGATGCTTGAAGGCATTTAGGCTGTCGTCTTCCTGTTCGTCCGGCAGGAGATCTCTTATATAGGCGTATACTTTGGGGCGCGCGTTTTTGTCAAACTGATCCAGCGCCACATTGAATTCCTCTACTGTGAACTCGCCCGCCTTCCTGTGGAAAAAGGCGAGGAAAGCGTCGCTTTCGCACACCTTGTCGTTGTATTCATCCTGCTTGCGCCGTCCGTTATATGAGGCGTCAAAGTCTTCCCACTGAAACAGTTCGATATAAATACCGCGATTCCGGTACAGGTCGTTCAGGCGGCGAATCAAGTTGCCGAAAACGGCGCGGTCGCCTTCCAATTCGTCGGACGACGCCATAAAGACCTTAATGATGCGTTGTGCGTTCATAGATGTAATTTTTATACCGTTTGATTTTAATATTTATTTATCAATCCCTTATACAAGCGAACACTTCGTCTGCGAAAAGCATTTCCATTGTGAATGAAAAAATGCTTTATCCGTACAATGCAGCGCATGCAAAGAATCGCGTCAAAAATAGCTGTTTTTAATCAATAAACCAAAACTATTTTTGAAAGGCCCCCAGTAAAGCCCTATTCACCATCTCTTTGGCATCCCGTCCGGCCTGTTCCATAGCCATCCGGGAAATGTGTCGGCCATCGTAGTGCGTACCGATACCGCCGGAGTCAAAAGTCAATTCCGCGCCACGCTTGCTTTTCCGGTATATGGTTTGGAAAACCGACTCGGGAACCGCTTCGTCATTGTCCGGAAAAGCGAAATAACGGTGCTGATCGGGGGCGATGCGTTTCACGAAACCAATCGAACTCACTATTTGCCGGACTTGTTCTTCCTCCGAAAGGCCGGAAAAAGGTTGGTGGTCGATACCCTGTCCGCCGATTGAAAAGCCTTTTTTCCGCATTTCGAACAGTTGTTTCATCGTAAGGTAAGGACATTCGTTTTGTAAATATTGTTCAAAATCGATTTCCAGCAACGACGCGATTTCGTCTAAAACTTCCCGCTGCGGATATTTCACAACCCCTATTTTCTCCGGCAACGTTTTTTTCGACGGAAAACCGATCCGCATTTCGATGGTCTTTTGCACAGCCGGCGAAGGTTTCCGTTTCGTCAAAGCATCGATAAGCAGCGCCGCCTTGTGCCGGTAAAAAAGTTGCGTATTATTTACAAAATCATTGGTAATAAACACTGTAGCCGGAATTCCTTTGCGATACAGATAAGGCATTACTTCGGTATAAACCTCTTTCAACCCATCGTCGAACGAAAGATGAAAGGCGTCTTTTGCCAGCCGTTTCTCTCCGGTTGTATGCAACCAAACATCTTCTGCATCCACCGCTTGAAAATACCGGAGCAGAAAATCCAAATCCTCTTTGAACTTTCCGAACGTTGGAGGTTTATATAAAGGAGTGAGATGCGGTAAATATCCATTCGACACCGTATGATAAAAAGGATGAATAATCAGCGGCCGGTCGAAACGACTGAACAGGCGTTGAGTCGATATCCGGTTAGCCATAAAAGAAGAAAAATATTTTTTGACACAATTCATAATGCAAAAGTAATATAAATTATCTTTGCAACATGAAAGATATGATTAGAAAAATAAGACATTCCATCGAAAAGCATCAGCTATTGAATGTAAACGCCAAGGTAATTGTCGGATTAAGCGGAGGGGCCGATTCGGTTGCTTTGCTGTTTATTTTGCAACGCTTGGGTTATAATTGTTTGGCTGCCCATTGTAACTTTCATTTGCGAGGAGAAGAAGCCATCCGGGATGAAAAACAAGCGATGGATTTTGCCCGGTCGCTGAACATTCCCTGTATCAAGCAAGATTTCGATACCTTGTCCCTTGCCCGCCGGCGAGGCGTTTCCGTTGAGATGGCCGCCCGCGATTTGCGTTACGAATGGTTTGAACAACTCCGTCAGGAACAAAACGCCGATGCCATCGCCGTCGCCCATCATCGTGACGATAGCATCGAAACCTTGCTCCTGAATCTTATGCGGGGCACAGGCATTAAAGGCTTAGCAGGTATCCAACCGAAAAACGGATACATTGTCCGGCCATTATTGGAAGTGTCCAAACTGGAAATTTTGCAATATATCGCTGAAAACCAATTATCATTCGTTACCGATTCCAGTAATTTGCAAGACGAATATACACGGAACAAAATCCGGCTTTCGGTGCTTCCGCTGCTGCAATCCATTCAACCGGCCATCGATTCGGCGCTGATTCATACGATGGAAAATGTGAATGAAGCGGTCAAAATATACGAGTTTCATATTCAGAAAGCCATCCAAAAGGTTTTCGACAGGGAAAAAGGCAGCATCCATATACCACACTTACGAACCCTGCCCTCACCCGAAGCCGTTCTGTTCGAATTATTGAAATCATACGGTTTCGGACGCGATACGGTGCAAAACATTGTCCTCGCCATGGACAAACACAGCGGAAAAGAATTCTATTCCCCCGAACACCTCTTGATAAAAGACCGGAACGATTTTTTATTATTGTCCCGCAATACTACCGACAAACCGCTTATGGAGGAAATTCAGGAAAAAGACGTTATTTTTCTACCCATTGATGAAAATTTTGAAATGACAAAAAACCGGAATATCGCTTATTTCGACGCAGAAAAGCTACAATTTCCTTTACAAATACGGACTTGGAAGCAAGGCGACAAATTCATGCCCTTCGGTATGAACCGGTTTCAAAAACTAAGCGATTATTTCAGCACCCATAAATTCAGCAAACCGGAGAAAGAGAAAGCGCGGATTCTCTGCTCAGGAAACGACATTATCTGGATTATGGGACACCGGACGGATAACCGTTACCGCATCACCGAGCAAACACAAAAAGCAGTTATTTTGAAACTTTTTTGAAAAACTGTTTGCGTGAATAAAAAAACTATTTTATCTTTGCAGCGTAAAACTTCAACAATATCTTGCAATCGAAGTGCTATACTACAAATTTCACTCACATTTTAATGTCAATTTAATATATACAAATAAAACTTATGCAGAAATATAACATTTTGCAACTCAAAGAAATGGATCAAAATAATTTGATCGATTTAGCTAAAGAATTAGGCCTGAAAAAAGTTGAAAAATTACAAAAAAACGATTTGGTCTATCAGATACTGGATCAACAGGCAATCGTCAACGCGGCTATGCAAGCCACTTTAGATAAAGGTGACCGGCGACGGGGAAGGCCTCGCAAACAACAATCGGCGCCATTGAATCAGGCCAAAAGCACTCCGGAACCTGCAGAAACTACCGAATCGCCTGTAAAAGAAGAAACGCAAGCGCCGAAACTCAAAAGAGGAAGAAAACCCAAAAAAGTAAAACAAGGAGAGAATCCACCTGAACCGGTAATCAATATCACTCCGGAAATCCCTGTAGATTCTACATCCGAAACAACAACGGAAGCATCCGCAGAAAAGCCCATCCGGAAGAAAAGGGAACGAATTACATCTCCCATGCCGGTCAATATTCCTCCGGCAGCGGCAAACGAATCTCCGGTAAAAGACTTGTTTCCATTCCCTCTCAAACAAGCGGTCGAACCTCCAGTGAGTGATATCGCCCGCACGGAAGAATCGGCTACTCCTCCAGCGCCAACGCAAACGACCGAAACCACTCCGCCGGAAACCGAAGAATCGGCCAATCCCCGGAAAGTGATTTTCCGGCACAATCCGCAAACCAGTACGGTGATGGACCATGGATTATTCACAAAACCCGTCCAAGTTCAACCGGTGAACAAGAACAATCTCAATAAAAATAAAAACCAAACGAATAATCCCAATGCGATCAATAACAATACAAACACGCCAACGGTTAAAGACAAAGTATTTGAATTTGAAGGCATATTGACCGGCGTAGGTGTATTGGAAATTATTCAGGAAGGTTACGGATTTTTGCGTTCATCGGATTACAATTATTTGTCATCGGCCGACGATATCTACGTATCGCAATCGCAAATCAAACTTTTCGGTTTGAAAACCGGCGACGTAGTGGAAGGGCCTATTCGTCCTCCGAAAGAAGGCGAAAAATTCTTCCCTTTGGTCAAAGTGGATTTGATTAACGGCTTGCGACCGGAAGAAGTCCGCGACCGCGTACCTTTCGATCACCTGACCCCGCTTTTCCCGGACGAAAAATTTCAACTGACCCGGAGTATGAGTCCGAAAGTGATGGATAAATTGGCGCCGCGCGTAGTCGATTTATTTTCACCTATCGGCAAAGGGCAACGCGGATTGATTGTAGCCCAACCGAAAACAGGTAAAACCGTATTACTGAAAGATATCGCCAACTCGATTGCATGGAATCATCCCGAAGTGTACATGATTGTCCTGCTCATTGACGAACGTCCGGAAGAAGTTACCGACATGCAACGTAGCGTCGACGCCGAAGTAATCGCTTCCACTTTCGACGAACCGGCCGAACGCCACGTAAAAATTGCAGATATCGTTTTAAACAAAGCCAAACGAATGGTCGAATGCGGTCACGATGTGGTTATCCTGCTCGATTCCATTACCCGGCTGGCGCGCGCATACAATACTGTGCAACCGGCTTCGGGGAAAGTATTGTCCGGCGGTGTAGACGCTAATGCTTTGCAAAAGCCCAAACGCTTTTTCGGCGCCGCCCGTAACATCGAAAACGGCGGTTCGCTCACCATCATCGCTACCGCATTAACGGAAACCGGTTCCAAAATGGACGATGTGATTTTTGAAGAATTCAAAGGCACCGGCAATATGGAACTGCAATTAGATCGGAAATTGTCGAACAAACGGATTTATCCGGCGGTAGATATTGTTGCTTCCAGTACCCGTCGCGACGATTTGTTACAAGACCGCGACATCGTCAACCGGATGTGGATTCTGCGCAAATACCTTTCAGATATGAACAGTCTGGAAGCCATGGATTTTGTGAAAGACCGGATGGAAAAAACATACAGTAACGACGAGTTTCTGATTTCGATGAACGGATAACTATTTAGCTGAATACCGCTTCGTGTAGTATGAGTGATTTGTTTCATGGCCGTTATGTTCGACAAATCATATAAACAATGAACCCCAAAGTTCGATAAAAACTTTGGGGTTCACTTCATTATCTACAATTACTTTTTAGCAACTACCCGGGCCATTTCCAGCACTTTGTTGGAATAACCCCATTCGTTGTCGTACCAAGCAATCAATTTCACAAAATTACCGTCGAGCCAGATACCGGCTTTCGCATCGTAAATGGAAGTCAAAGGACAACCACGGAAATCGGTCGAAACCACGGCATCTTCGGTATAACCGACAACGCCTTTCAGTTCGCCTTCCGATGCCGCCTTCATGGCTGCATTGATTTCGTCCATGGTAGCCGCCTTTTCCAAAACAACCGTCATATCCACTACCGAAACATCGGAAGAAGGAATACGCATCGACAGACCGGTTAATTTTCCATTCAAATCGGGCAATACTTTTCCAACGGCTTTGGCAGCTCCGGTAGAAGACGGGATAATATTTTCCAGAATTCCACGACCGCCGCGCCAGTCTTTCGACGAAGGGCCGTCGACGGTTTTCTGGGTAGCGGTGGCTGCGTGAATCGTAGTCATCAAGCCTTTTACAATACCGAATTGTTCGTGTATCACTTTAGCCAGAGGAGCCAGACAGTTCGTCGTACAGGAAGCATTTGAAATAATATCCTGACCGGCGTATTTGTCGCTGTTTACGCCATAAACAAACATTGGCGTGCTGTCTTTCGACGGAGCCGACAGAATGACTTTTTTTGCACCGGCTTCGATGTGTTTGCGAGCGGAAGCATCGTCTAAGAAGAAACCGGTCGATTCAACGATGATTTCTGCGCCTACTTCGTTCCATTTCAGGTTGGCAGGGTCTTTTTCCGCAGTCAAACGGATTTTTTTACCGTTTACTACCAGATAATTGCCATCGACCGAAACTTCCCCTTGGAAGCGTCCGTGAACGGAATCGTATTTCAACATATAAGCCAGATAATCCGGAGCCAACAAATCGTTGATTCCTACCACTTCGATGTCGTTTGCAAAGTTGTACACAGCCGCACGGAACACCATACGTCCGATACGGCCAAAACCATTAATACCTACTTTAATCATTTTGAATTTGTTTTATTTAAATTAATAATTGGATGATTATTCACAATTCTTTTTTGCCTTCATTTCGCTGTGCAAAAGTAGTATTTTTTTGATTATTTATCAAAGAAATTTTCGCTTTTCTTTGCTTGTATCGATGATTATTTTCACATTCACAACGAGTAGTAGCACAAGCTGTAAACAGAAGAATAACCGCTAAACACGCAATTAACCGGAAGATACAGAATTGTTTCATTTAACTGTTTATGATTTAGGATGGCAAAGGTACTATTTTTTTCCTTAAGAAAGATAACAATAAGTAAGCAAAATGGCTCAATAAATGTCATTCAGAGCCATTGAAATCTTAAAACTCTGCTCTATAACATATTATTTTTACAAGTACAAATGAATACACTTATCAAAATCTTCACTATATTTGCAGTCGAACAATAAGTGTATTTATGTACACTTAATTGAATAGATTCATTGCGGAATAACACATAATACCCTATATGTTAGACATATTAAAACAAATTGTTTATCAGGCTAATGTAGATTTAGTAAGACATCAATTAGTGATTTTTACCTGGGGAAATGTTAGCGCCATCGACCGGAAAAGCGGCCGGGTAGTGATTAAGCCTTCCGGTGTTTCGTACGATGTTTTACGGATGGAAGACATGGTCGTGGTCGATTTGGAGGGAAAGATCATAGAAGGAAAATGGAAACCTTCGTCCGATACGGCAACGCATTTGGAATTATACAACGCCTTTCCTTCCATCGGAGGGGTGGTTCACACACATTCGACTTATGCAACGGCTTGGGCGCAAGCCGGTTTAGATATCCCAAATATCGGAACGACACATGCCGATTATTTTTCCGGCGCCATTCCCTGTACCCGCGATATGTCGGAATCCGAAATCAACGGCGAATACGAAAAAGCTACCGGAACGGTTATTATCGAACGTTTCCGGTCGCTGAACCCGGAATATATTCCCGGAGTATTAGTGAAAAACCACGGCCCTTTTTCGTGGGGAAAAGATGCTAACGACGCCGTACACAATGCGGTCGTAATGGAACAAGTAGCAAAAATGGCATTTATCTCTAAGCAAATAAACCCGCACTTGGACATGAACCCGTTGCTGATTCAAAAACATTTTGACCGTAAACACGGCGCCAACGCCTACTACGGTCAACTCCATTCGTAACTTTTAATTTTTAATTTAAATAATAGCATGGAATACAAAAATTTGGAAATCTGGTTTGTAACCGGCGCCCAATTACTCTACGGAGGGGACGCAGTGGTGGCGGTAGATGCTCATTCTACCGAAATAGTTAAAGGTCTGAACGCATCGGGAAAACTTCCCCTAAAGGTGGTGTATAAAGGAACCGTTAATTCATCGGCCGAAGTTGAAGCCACTTTGAAAGAGGCCAACAACGACAGGAAATGCGCCGGGGTAATTACCTGGATGCATACTTTTTCGCCGGCAAAAATGTGGATTAAAGGGTTGCAGAATTACCATAAACCCCTGCTCCACTTGCATACGCAATTCAACAAGCAAATTCCATGGAGTGAAATCGACATGGATTTCATGAATCTGAACCAATCGGCTCACGGCGACCGCGAATTCGGGCATATCGTTAGCCGGATGCGTCGCAACCGCAAAGTGGTGGTCGGTCATTGGTCGGACGTCAAAGTCCAGGAAAAGATTGCCGTATGGATGCGCGTTTGTACTGCCTGGGCCGATGCGCAGGATATGATCCTCGTTCGCTTCGGCGATAACATGAATCACGTAGCTGTAACCGACGGCGACCGTCTGGAAGCTGAAATCCGGTTGGGCTATCACGTCGATTATTATGGAATCGGCGAAATAGCCGAAGTACAAAAATCCGTTACCGAAGCCGAAACCGACGCTTTGGTAGATGAATATAATCAATTGTATATCGTGGCCGATAATTGCAAGAAAGGCGGAAAAGATTACGGGCAAGTCCGCAACGCCGCTCGCATTGAAATCGCTCTGCGTCGCTTCCTGAAAGAAAAAGGCGCTAAAGCCTTTACCACCAATTTTAATGCACTGCACGATTTGGATCAGTTACCTGGCCTGGCCTGCCAACGATTGATGGCGGAAGGCTATGGCTTCGGCGCCGAAGGCGATTGGAAGACCGCTGCGCTGATGCGTACGATGTGGGTCATGGCCAAAGGTTTGCCCGGAGGAACATCGTTTCTGGAAGATTACACCTACCATTTCAACGGCGAAAAAAGCGCCATTCTGCAAGCGCACATGCTAGAAGTTTCGCCCGATATCACTACGCAGAAGCCGCGCCTGGAAGTCCATCCCTTGGGAATCGGCGGGAAAGCCGACCCGGCCCGTCTAGTTTTTACCGCTTATGCCGGCGCAGGTATCGCCGCTACGATCGTAGACATGGGCAACCGCTTCCGTATGATTGTCAATAACGTGGACGTAATTGAGCCGGAACAGGCTTTGCCTAAATTACCGGTTGCAAGCGCCCTGTGGATTCCGCAACCCAACCTGGAAACCGGCGCCGCCGCCTGGATCCTGGCCGGAGGAACCCATCATACGGCATTCTCGTACGCCCTCTCCAACGAATATCTGGAAGACTATGCCGATATTGCCGGCATCGAACTGGTTACGATTGATAAAAAGACAACTATCAATGACTTCAAATTCCAACTGAAAGTCAACGAAGTCTATTATAAATAATTGTTAATTGTTAATTTTCAATTACATATGAAATACGTTATAGGATTAGACTACGGTACGGACTCCTGCCGGGCGGTTGTAGTGGATGCTGCCAACGGGAAGGAAATCGCTTCCGCCGTGCATTACTACCCACGATGGGGCGAAGGCAAGTATTGCAATCCGCAAGCCAACCAATACCGCCAACACCCGTCGGACTATATCGAAACCATGGAAAGCGCCATCCGGGAAGCCCTGGAAAAGTCGCCGGCCGGCACAGCGGATAAAGTAACCGGCATTGCCCTGGATACCACCGGTTCTACACCGGTTCTGACCGACAGGGAGGGAACGCCCCTGGCCCTTCTCCCCGAATTTAAGGATAACCCCAACGCCATGTTCGTCTTGTGGAAAGACCACACTGCTGTCAGGGAAGCGGCGGAAATCAATCAATTGGCGAAAAACTGGGACACCGATTATACGATGTACGAAGGAGGCATTTATTCCTCCGAGTGGGTATGGGCGAAAATGCTGCACGTGCTGCGCGAAGATGCAGGCGTCCGCCGAAAAGCCTACGCATGGATCGAACACTGCGATTGGCTGCCCGCCTTGCTGACCGGCAAAACCCAGCCGGAAAAAGTAGTTCGCAGCCGTTGCGCAGCCGGACACAAAGCCATGTGGCATCCGTCGTGGGGGGGATTGCCTTCCGAAGCATTCCTGACAAAGCTCGACCCCTTACTGGCGGGATTCCGTGCGCATCTGTTTGAAAATACCTATCCGAGCCATACCAAAGTCGGTTATCTCTCGGACGAGTGGGCCTTGCGCTTGGGATTAAGTACCGAAGTAGCGGTAGCCGCCGGCGCTTTCGATTGTCATTTCGGAGCGGTCGGTGCGGAAATTCGTCCGGGCGCTTTCGTGCGGGTAATTGGTACATCTACCTGCGATGTGATGGTGGTTCCTTACGAAACGATAGGTAACAAACTGATTCCCGGTATTTGCGGACAAGTCGACGGCTCGGTTATTCCGGGTTTAGTCGGTCTGGAAGCGGGACAATCGGGTTTCGGCGATGTGTATGCCTGGTTTGCTAAACTCGTCAACCAATCCATTCCCGAACTGACGGCAGCCGCCGAACAACTGCCGATTTCCGAAAACATTATCGCTACCGACTGGCTCAACGGACGACGCACGCCCGACGCCAGTCAACTGCTTACAGGCACGATTGCCGGCTTGACTTTGGGCAGTACCGCCCCGATGATTTTCCGTGCGCTGGTGGAAGCGACCGCTTATGGATCGAAAGCCATTGTAGACCGTTTCCTGGAAAATGGCATCGCAATCGAGAGTGTCATCGGTATTGGCGGCATCTCGCAAAAGTCGCCTTTCGTGATGCAAACCCTCGCCGATGTACTGGGTATGCCGATAAAAGTAGCAAAAACGGAACAGGCCTGTGCGTTCGGCGCCGCGATGTTTGCTTCGGTAGTTGCCGGAATACATCCGGATGTCCAAACCGCTCAGAAAGCGATGGGACAGGGATTCCTGTCGGAATATTTACCGAACGAAGCCAATCACCGGATATATCTGAAATGGTATGAAAAGTATCTCCGGTTAGGCCAATTTACAGAATCGGAATGTTCAATCCATTCTTAATTCTTAATTCTTAATTCTTAATTCTTAATTTTTAATTTTTAACTCGTAATTTCTCATGAATTGGAATTCACAACAGTTTATTTGGCTCGACTGGACAATAATGGCCGTGGGCATTTTATGTGTAGTGTGGGCTGTTTGGCATTCGATACGGAAAGACAAACGCTTACAAAAAGGCGCCGACAGCGAGGATTATCTGTTCGGTAAAGGCGAGCCTTGGTATATTATCGGCGCAGCCATCTTTGCGGCCAATATCGGCTCGGAGCACCTCGTCGGATTGGCAGGCACAGGCGCAAAGGCCGGCGTCGGCATGGCGCATTGGGAAATGCAGGGATGGATGATTCTCATTCTGGGCTGGCTTTTCGTACCGTTCTATCAACTGATGAATAACAAAATGGGCAAAATCATTACCATGCCCGACTTTTTGAAATACCGCTACACGCCTGCAACCGGTTCGTGGCTGTCGATTATCACACTTATCGCTTACGTGCTTACCAAAGTGAGCGTTACGGCATTTACAGGTGGTATTTTTATGGAAAGTTTGCTTGGACTACCGTTCTGGTACGGCGCCATCGGTTTGATTGTCCTGACCGGTATTTTTACCGTTTTGGGAGGAATGAAAGGCGTGATGACGCTCTCGGCCATTCAAACACCAATACTTATTCTCGGCTCCTTTCTGGTGCTTTTCCTGGGATTGGCGGCGCTCGGCGGCGGCAGTATCGGCGAGGGCTGGACGGCCATGATCGACTATACCAAAACGCTCAATAACGGCCACGGTACCAATCATATGTTCCATTTCTCGACAGGCGACCCGCTGTACGACGACTATCCCGGATTTTGGGTGTTTATCGGCGCGTCGATTATCGGTTTTTGGTATTGGTGTACCGACCAGCATATCGTTCAACGTGTGCTTGGGCAGCGCAAGGGCGAAAGCAGCGACGCGGTGATGAAACGCGCCCGCCGCGGCTCTATTGCAGCGGGCTATTTCAAACTCTTGCCCGTGTTTATGTTCCTGATACCGGGAATGGTGGCAGCAACTCTGGCTGCGCGTCCCGACAGCGGCTTTTCGCTGGACAATCCGGATACAGCTTTCGGATCGATGGTGAAATTCGTGCTTCCGGCAGGCGTGAAAGGTATTGTTACCATCGGTTTTATCTGCGCATTGGTGGCTTCGCTGGCGGCGTTTTTCAATTCCTGCGCCACACTTTTTACGGAAGATTTTTACAAACCGATGTTCAAGAACAGGAGTGAGGCGAATTACGTTTTGGTAGGACGCATCGCTACCATTGTTGTCGTAATACTGGGTATTGTTTGGATACCCATCATGATGAGCCTGGGCAGTTTGTACGACTACCTGCAGGGTATTCAATCGTTGCTCGCGCCGGCCATGGTGGCGGTATTTGCACTCGGTATATTTTCTAAGAAAATTACGCCCAAAGCCGGTGAAACAGGTATGATAGCAGGATTTATTATAGGTATGATACGTTTGCTGACCAATATCTTTACCAACACAGGTAAAAACGTAATGGACGGCTGGTTATGGGAATCCACC
>JAISYG010000127.1 GCA_031270075.1 Dysgonamonadaceae bacterium | reverse complement strand
GGAGTTTCACGCTGCCCTCGCCGGGAAAGTTGCCTTTGTCCTCGCTGCATGAGCCGAGGACGAAAATGGTCGCCAACAGAAGCGTGGCGAAAAAGGATATTTTCTGTTTCATTTTTGTTTTGTTTTTGATATGCATTATTAGAAATTGTTAGCCGTTAACTACCAGAGAGTGATGTCGTCGCCCACGTTGGTGTTGATTTCGTCCTCCCAGTCCGTCACCTTCATGTTCGATGCGTCGTAAATCTTCGCGGAACCGCAGAGCGGCTCGATGTCCACACAGATTGTCGAGAAAGAAGGAGCCAGATAAGGCTGTTTCTGTGCATACTTGCCGGCGGGCGCAACGCCTGCACCGGACATTCCGCAGAGCGTCCCGCCTTCCTGCGGGAAGGCCTCCGGATCATTGATTTTTGATTGATTTTTCATCTGAAAAAAATTTAAATTTGACATTCATTATATAAATTAAAAAGTATATTCATGGTTGCACAAAATCAGACAACCGCACCCACTCCCCTCCCCTCTCCCTTCTCTTTCGGAGAGGGGCCGGGGGTGAGCATAAAAAAGCCCGTCCGGTTTTTCTTCCCAACAGGAAGAATACCGAACGGACTTATGGCTATTCCTTCGCTTGCTCCAATCGATTGAAACAGAGATGCTTTTGTGTAACTCATTGAATCGCAATTACAGGGGGGGATTCCAGTAGTTTCATTTCGTTATATACCCCGATGACAAGGGAGTGAACCCCCTTACCAGTATAGCTATTTTCTGCGCTTTCATACATTTGATTTCGTCGATTTTTCAATTCCTTCTTGCGTTTGTTTTGTAACTGTTATTGTAAAATATTTTATATATTTTGCTGTTTACCAGTGCCTTTTATGGGGCAAAGATAAGCCTGCTTTTTATATATCAAATATCATGCCAGTAATCCGCAGATTCAAATAACCCATGCCACTTTTTTCTCAACCGCTGTTGGGGGCATGACCCTATCAGAGGTTTTTTCTTACTTTGTTGCATGTACTATTTGAACTTACCAACGAGGGCGTTAGTCTATCCCATCCGTCAGCATTGGGCGGAATCGTTCGCGTTGATTGATATCGGGTAATTTGCCTAACCTGTTTAAGGTAGCTTTATCAGAACAGTCTTTTATTGTTTGGGAATGGAGCGAAAAACGGGACTCGAACCCGCGACCCCGACCTTGGCAAGGTCGTGCTCTACCAACTGAGCTATTTTCGCAGTATGTTTTCGTTTCGCGATTGCAAAGATAGTATCTATTTCGTTTCCCGCAAATTTTTTTCGGCAATAATTCATTTCGCCATTTCGCGTCAAGCCCGGTTACATGTCAGAAAGCCTGCATATCGCAAAGTTTGGAATAATAACCGCTCAAAGCCAACAACTCTTGGTGCGTGCCACATTCCACAATCCGGCCTTCGTGCATAACACAAATTAAATCGGCGTTTTTAATGGTCGACAGGCGGTGCGCAATGACAATCGTTGTGCGATTCTTCATCAGCTGTTCCAGCGCGTCCTGCACCAAACGTTCCGATTCGGTATCCAAAGCGGAAGTGGCTTCGTCCAGAATCAGGATAGGCGGATTTTTCAGCACGGCGCGGGCAATACTGATGCGTTGCCGTTGTCCGCCGGAAAGTTTACAACCCCGGTCGCCGATCGATGTTTCAAAACCGTTTTCCGAAGCCATGATAAACTCGTAGGCATTGGCAATACGGGCGGCTTCAATGACTTTTTCTTGCGTAGCTTGCTCCACTCCGAAAGCAATATTATTAAAAAAGGTATCGTTAAACAGAATGGCTTCCTGATTCACGATGCCCATCAACCGGCGGATGTCGTGAATGCGGATATCGCGAATATCTACACCGTCGATCGTAATTTTCCCTTGCTGTACATCATAGAAACGGGGCAATAAATCGACCATGGTCGATTTTCCCGAACCCGATTGACCCACCAAGGCTACGGTTTGCCCTTTGCCGATTTCCAGATGAACGTCTTGAATGACCCATTTTTCCCGGTACCGAAACCAGACATTCCGGTAAGCAATGGCTTCGTTGAAAGTAACCGGCACCGGCCGGGCGGGATCCTTGATATTCGATTCGGCTTTCAGGATTTTATCTACCCGATCGATTGAGGCCATTCCTTTCTGGATGGAATAAAACGATTTGGAAAGTTCTTTTGCCGGACTAATCAACAAATAAAAAATGGAGAGATAGTAGATAAAACTCGCCCCGTTCATGCCGGTCTGATCATTTATAATGAGGTAACCGCCATACCAGAGCACGATGGTGATGGCAATCGTACCCAGCAATTCGCTCATCGGATGCGCCAGTTGCTGACGGCGGAAGATCCGGTTCATTGTCCGCCGGAAAGCTTCGTTCCCTTTGTAGAAACGTTCCGAAATTTTCTTTTCCGCATTGAAAGCCTGGATAATCCGCAAGCCGCTCAGCGTTTCTTCTATTTGCGACATAAGATGCCCCCATTGCTGTTGCCCGAGCGCCGATGTCTTCTTGAGCGATTTGCCTACCCAGCCCATCAGGTAGCCGGCAACAGGCAATATGACGAGTACAAAAATCGTTAATTGCCAACTGACGATAAACATCCCCAGCAGATAAATCAGTATCAATATCGGATTCTTGAACAACATATCAAGGGAATTCATAATGGAGGCTTCTATTTCGTTCACATCGCCCGAAATACGAGCCAGAATATCACCTTTCCGTTCTTCGGAAAAGAAAGCCATAGGCAGTGAAAGGATTTTCGTATTGATTTGATTGCGTATATCCCTCACCACTCCCGTGCGGATGGGTATCATGAAATAAAAGGAAAAATACATGGCGGTAATCCGCAAAACGGTGGTTAGGATAAAAAAAACGCCCAAGACGAAAAGCGCTTGCGCTGCGCCTTGTGTTTCGATAATTTGGGCAATATACCAATAGAAATTATTGATGCAGGTGTCAAGCAGGTTGCTCCACGAATCGCGCGACAGGAAATGAAAATCGAACGGGATATAACTGTAATCGGTGGTGCTGATTTTGAACAGCATTCTCAGAATCGGAATGATTAAGGCAAAAGAGAGCAGATTCAATACCGCCGACAGGATATTCATCCCAATATTCAACCCCAGGTATTTCTTATAAGGAGGAATAAATCGTTGCAGTACGTGGAAAAAATCTTTCATTCGTTCATTCTTTAAAATAAAACTTCCCAATCCTCAATTTCGTTTTGAAGCAAGTTTGAAACCCGCCATCCCCCTGAATAGCACTTCACTGACATCGGGAGATGACGGGTTTTCGCTTCGCTACGCCCGTTACGACAGGAAAAACAGCTTATTCTTTGTTTCCCGTCATTTTTTCTTTCAATTCGGCCAATTCGGAAATATCGCCCAAGGTCGTCCGTTCGATGGTCGGTAGAGGCAAAACTTCTGCTTTTTCTTTTCCTTTTTTCGATTTTCGCGATTTCTTTTCGGCCGGAGCGGCTGCCGCTTCTCTTTCCTTCTTGGATTCAGCGCGTTGTTCGTCTTCAAAAATACGGCTGTGTGACAAGATGATGCGTTTGGAGTCTTTATTAAATTCAATGACTTTGAATTCCAGTTTTTCGTCCAAAGCGGCTTGCGAACCATCCACTTTTACCAAATGTTTGGGAGTTGCAAACCCTTCCACGCCATACGGAAGCGTGATAACGGCGCCCTTGTCCAACAATTCGACAATGGTTCCTTCATGCACCGAACCTACGGTGAAGATGGTTTCAAACACATCCCATGGATTTTCTTCCAACTGTTTGTGTCCAAGGCTCAAACGGCGGTTTTCCTTGTCGATTTCCAGTACCTGCACTTCGATTTCGGCACCGATGGAAGTAAATTCGCTCGGATGTTTGATTTTCTTCGTCCAGGAAAGGTCGGAAATATGAACCAAACCTTCAACACCTTCTTCGATTTCCACAAACACACCAAAATTGGTGAAGTTACGTACTTTGGCTGTATGTTTGGTACCGACGGCGTATTTGCTTTCCACATCTTCCCAAGGATCGGGTTTCAATTGTTTGATACCCAGCGACATTTTTCTTTCTTCGCGATCCAATGTCAGTATAATGGCTTCGACTTCGTCGCCTACTTTCATAAAGTCTTGTGCACTACGCAGGTGTTGCGTCCAGCTCATTTCCGAAACATGAATCAAGCCTTCGACACCCGGAGCGATTTCGATGAATGCACCATAATCGGCCATCACTACTACTCTTCCTTTTACTACATCGCCTATTTTCAGATTTTCGTCCAAAGCATTCCACGGATGGGGCGTTAATTGTTTTAAACCCAGAGCGATGCGTTTCTTTTCGTTATCAAAATCAAGGATTACTACACTGATTTTTTCATCCAGTTGAACGATTTCTTCCGGATGGGCAACCCGTCCCCAACTCAGGTCGGTAATGTGGATTAAACCGTCCACGCCACCCAAATCGATGAATACGCCGTAGCTGGTAATGTTTTTGACCACACCTTCCAAGATCTGGCCTTTTTCCAATCCGGCAATAATATCTTTTTTCTGTTGTTCCAGTTCGGCTTCGATCAGCGCTTTGTGCGAAACAACTACGTTCTTGAATTCCTGGTTGATTTTAACCACTTTAAATTCCATTGTTTTGTCGACAAATACATCGTAATCGCGGATGGGTTTTACGTCGATTTGCGAACCGGGCAAGAAAGCTTCAATACCAAATACATCGACAATCATACCGCCTTTTGTGCGGCATTTGACATACCCTTTCACAATTTCGTCGCTTTCGAGCGCTTGGTTTACGCGGTCCCACGAACGGGTTGCACGCGCTTTTTTGTGCGAGAGGATCAGTTGTCCTTTTTTATCTTCCTGGCTTTCGATGTATACTTCCACCTCGTCACCCACTTTCAGGTCGGTGTTATAGCGAAATTCGGTCATCGAAACCACGCCGTCGGATTTGTAACCGATATTAATTACCACTTCGCGTTTATTCATCGAAGTTACTTTACCGATTACCACTTCGCGGTCGTTGATTTTGTTCAGCGATTGGTCGTAAGTTTTAACCAATTCGTCTTTGTTCACGTCGCTGTAATTATCGCCTTTTTCATAGGCATCCCAATCAAAATCGGCTTTCGGGACAGGGGGCTTTTTTGTTTTTTCTTCTGCAATTTCTTCTTTTACAGGGGCTTCTTCTTCCGGAGTTGCCGGTTGTGCTTCTTCTTCCGCTGTGGGAATTTCTACCGGTTGCGCTTCTTCTTCCGCTACGGGAATTTCTACCGATTGCGCTTCTTCTTCCGCTACGGGAATTTCCACCGATTGCGCTTCTTCTTCTTCCGCTGCGGGAATTTCCACCGGTTGCGCTACTTCTTCTTCCGCTACGGGAATTTCTACCGGTTGTGCTTCTTCTTCCACTACGGGAATTTCCACCGGACTTACTGTTTCTTGCGTTGCAGCCAATTCTTCAATCGGTTGCTTTTGGATTAATTCTTCACTCATTACTTGTTACAAAAATTGTTTTACTAATACGTTAGACATTATATTGTTGATAAAAACGGCTGCAAAGATACGTTTTAATTTCCTATTTTCAATGGTTTTATTTTTTTATTTTCACATCAACCGGTAGTTAGTGGAAAGCACGCGAAATTCGGTTCGCCGGTTGATTTGGTCGGCGACGGCTTGTTGAACAGGATCCGGTAACGTTTGGATAAATTCGGGTGTTAGCCGTTGGCCTTCGGGCAGAAAATCGTATTTTTCACGGATGTTCTTGCTCACGGCAACAGGAATGGATTTGCCATACCCTTTCGCTGTGAGGCGATCGGCGGCAGTACCGTTGGCAATCAAGTAATCGACCACCGCTTGCGCCCGCCGTTGCGAAAGATCGTCATTGTAAGCCTCCGATCCGATGCGATCGGTATGGGCGGATAATTCGATGGTTACATTCGGATTGTCTTCGAGCAAAAGAGTCAGTTCGTCCAAGGCTTTCTTCGATTCCGTTCGCAGGGTGGCTTGATTGAAGCCGTAGAAAATATCTTCGATTAATACGGGTTTGGAAACCGACGGCAAATAGAAATCGACGTAATAGGTTTCGCTTTTGTCTTCGTTCGGAACGCTCAGCGTTTGCTTCTGATTGAGGTAACCCGGTGCGCTCGCCATCATCACATAATCCATCCCCGGAACAGCTTCCATTGCATACGTTCCGTCGGCGCGGACAAAAAGGCGTTGATTGGTCCCGTCTTTCCCCACAATCCGGACAGTGGCGCTGTCGATTTCTTCCTCATCCCGGTTGAGCACCCAGCCTTCGATGGAAACATCGATTCCCGGCAGTTCAAACGAATAAAGGTGGTCGGAGCCGCGTCCGTCGTTGCGGTTACTGCTGAAGAATCCGGTTTCTTTTTTCCCGGCAAACGTAATGCCGAAATCATCGGCCATGCTGTTGACGGGCGATTTCATGTTTTCGATCCGCCATTGGTCTTGATACCGTTGGGCTTTGAAAAGGTCCAATCCTCCCATGCCGGGGTGGCCGTCGGATGAAAAATACAGGACGCTGTCGGCACGCATACAGGGAAATTCCTCATTGCCAATCGTATTGATTTCCGGCCCCAGATTTTCGGGATAAAGCGAACCGATGCCGCTGATGGGAATACGCCAAATATCTTTCCCTCCGTATCCGCCCGGAATATCGGAAACAAAATACAAATATTCGTCCGGTCCTACGGCGGGATGGGCGGCCATAGCTAAGGAGTCTTTGAATATTTCCACTTTTTGTCCGGCGCTCCATTCCGCTCCCGAACGCGACGATACATAAATCACGGCTGTTTGCGACGACATGGAATCTTGCGGACAATAGGTATAATACATCTGACTGCCGTCCGGTGAAAAAGAGCCGGCTCCTTCGTCCCTTGCGGTATTGATGCCGCTTTCGATATGTTCCGGTTTCAACCATTGTTTCTTTTCGTCTTGTTTGACTACGAAAAAGTCGTTGTTTTTCAGTCCTGTAATAGCGCTTTTGGTATCGCCCAAAGCTTCTTTGCGGGAAGAGGCAAAGTATAATTCATCGGAAGCCTCGCCGTGGAGCATGGGAGCAAATTCTCCTTCGCGGGAATTGAGTTTGTCCATCTTGCGGACGATGTGGCGGGTGGGATTTTTCCGCCATTCAAGCGCCGCTTCGCAGCCCGTCCATCCGTTTTTAGCTAAAATGGAATGGGGCGCTGTTTCCAGAAAGGCTTTATAGGTTTTAGCGGCTTCGGTATAACGACCCAACTGATGCAACATTTGCGCCTGATACAAAACAGCGGTACTGTCTTCGTATTGATAACGAATGGCATTGGCGTATCCGCTAAGGGCGCGGTTGGGATTATTGGTTTTGCGGTAACATTCGGCCATGTGGAAGGCAATGCTTCCCCGGAGGTGTTTCTTTTTGGAAGACGTTTTGCCATACACTTTCCGGTAGATTTGGGCGGCATCGTAGTATTCGCCCCGTTCCTGACGCTCCTCGGCATCACTCAAGCGAGCCGATTGACAGGAAAACAACCACACCGGGAGGAGCAGGAGAAGAAGATACTTGCGATTCATGGGCCATTTGTTATGCTCTTTAAACTGATATCTTGGGGGATTATTGTGTTGATTTATTTTGTTCCGGTTTTATCCGATGGTCTGTTGTTTCTTACAAACTTCATTTGGCCGTTTTGTACAATCATACGCCATCGTTTGGTTTGCCGTTCCGGCCAAAAAAGTAGGGGCGTTGCATGCAACGCCCCTACGTGTGTATCTGTCTGTTCCTACTTCTTCAGCACCCTCATTGTTTTCCTGTTCCCGTCTTTTTCCAGACAGAGTAGATACAGGCCGGCCGGCAACGGTTCCAGCCGGATGGCTTCGCCGGTATGTACCGCCTGTTGGGTGTAAAC
>JAISYG010000052.1 GCA_031270075.1 Dysgonamonadaceae bacterium | reverse complement strand
GTTTTGACATTAAATAAATTCATTGGGACAGGTATGCCCAATGCTTACAAAGTTAGTTAATGTTTACTGCTGCGATACGAAAGAAAAATACCGTCTTGACTACCGTTGCAACAAAGTCAATAATAATTGAAATAGAAGGGGCCTTCCGCATCCTTTATTGTCTTTGTCAGTTCGTACATTTGTTTCAATTCCGACAGCGCCTGCTCGTATTCTCCTGCTCTGCAACGGGAAAGAATCAGTTGTTTATAGACCACATAAATGCTTTCCATATTTCCGATGGATTGCAGAAAGGTCAAGGTTTCAGGCGCGCGTTTCCGTGCATCGTCGTATTCGCCGCATCGAACGGCAAGGATGATATCGGCTACCATAATCTGCCCTTGCTGTTTGGGATTGTTTTGTTGTTCAGCCTCCTTTTGGTATTCCTCCGATAGAGCCGCATATTCGTCATACGATTCGCGGTCAGTCGCACGATAAAACAGCAAGGAATGCAAGGCGCTGTAGGCTGTCATCTTCGCTTCGCCTTCGGTGTTGTTAATCACTTTCAGCAACGAATCTTTTTGCTGTTCAAAAGTTGCGTTCTGCGCCGCTGCCAGACAGGGAACGAACAAGATAAAGGATAAGAATAGTGTTTTTATTCGATGGATTTTTTGACCACCATCCCTGTCCGGGCCGGTAAATACAACCGCAACCAAGCCTTGTTGTCTTTGGCATACAACGGATCGGGAATCGTGAAATGCGTTACCGAATCGTCCGTCAAACCGAAACCGCCGAAAACAGGGGAATCGGTATTCAACACCACTTGGTATTTGCCCGGAGGCGCCAAAAAGCCATAACCGGTAAACGATTGTAGTGGATTGAAATTAAAAATAAACAGATAGTCTTCGCGTCGGAAAGCTAAAACCTGGTCGCCGTCGCTGTCCCAGATTTTCTGAACAGGTGTCGCCTGAAAATTCCGGATGCCGCCGATAAGATGAATCATGGCTTTATCAAAATCACCCAGGTACTTGTATTTCAAATCCGGATTATCGACCAAATCCCATTGCCGGCGAGCGTATTTATACGACCAACCGTTGTTGCTCCGGGGAAAATCGATCCATTCGGGATGGCCGAATTCGTTACCCATAAAATTCAGATAGCCGCCGTTGATGGTGGTGGCGGTAACTAACCGGATCATTTTATGAAGGGCTATGCCCCGGTCTACCGTCAGGTTCAAATCGCTGATCCGCATGTGCCAGTACATCCCGGCATCGATCAGGCGGAAAATAATGGTTTTATCGCCTACCAGGGCCTGGTCGTGGCTTTCGGCGTAACTGATGGTTTTTTCGTCGGCCCGCCGGTTGGTCGTTTCCCACCAGATGCCCGAAGGATGCCATTCCTGGTCTTTCTTTTCCTTGATGATTTTAATCCAGTAATCGGGAATATTCATGGCCATCCGGTAATCGAAACCGTAACCGCCCTGCTGTACCGGAACCGCCAGACCGGGCATCCCGCTGACTTCTTCCGCAATGGTAATGGCCTGTGGGTTGACTTCATGGATAAGCCGGTTGGCCAAAGTGAGGTAACAGATGGCGTCGCCGTCCTGATTCAAATTGTAATAATCGTCGTAACTGCCGAAGGCTTCGCCCAAACCGTGACTCCGGTAGAGCATGGATGTTACGCCATCGAACCGGAAGCCATCGAAACGGTATTCTTCCAACCAGAATTTGCAGTTCGACAGCAGGAAATGCAGCACTTCGTTTTTACCGTAATTGAAACACAGCGAATCCCAGGCCGGATGTTCCCGCCGTTCGCCTGTGTGGAAATACTGGTGGTAGGAACCGTCGAAACGCCCCAGGCCTTCGATTTCATTTTTTACGGCATGCGAATGAACGATATCCATAATAACCGCCAAACCCAAACGGTGTGCCGTGTCGATCAATTCCTTCAAATCGTCGGGCGTACCGAAACGCGAAGAAGCGGCAAAAAAACTGGATACATGATAGCCGAACGAACCGTAATAGGGATGTTCCTGAATAGCCATAATCTGGATGGCATTGTAACCATCGGCCTGAATACGAGGTAATATATGTTGTGTAAATTCTTTATAAGAACCTACTTTTTCTTCACCGGTAGCCATTCCGATATGACATTCGTATATCAACAAGGGCGCCGTATTTGGGCTGAAATGTTGAAAAGGATATGGATCGTTTGGGGCAGGATTCCACACCTGCGCATTGAAAATACAGGTATTCTCGTCTTGCACCACCCGTTGCGCCCAAGCCGGAATCCGTTCGCCGGAGCCGCCGTCCCAATGGACTTTCAATTTATACAAATCCAGATGGTGAAGCGCCGCATCCGGCAGATGGATTTCCCAGACACCGTTGGCCAATGGGTTCAATTGATATTCCGGTTGTTCTTGCCATTGGTTCCAATCGCCCACCAGATAAATGGCCGTGGCGTTGGGCGCCCATTCGCGGAACACCCATCCCGTGGCGTTCCTGTGCAGGCCGAAATACAGATGTCCCGAAGCAAAATCACTCAGTGAAATTTTCCCGTCCTGCGTCAACTCTTTTTCTTTTTGAACGAAATAGTTGTAACGCCCCTCAATGGCCGAACGGTAAGGCTCAAGCCAGGAATCGTTTTTTATCAATCCGAGGGCTATCATGCTTTTGTGTGGATGAATGTCGTTATCATTCCACAAAAGTAGCCTTTTCTTTTTAGATTAGCAATACATCCGGAGCAGAATTACAAATCCGGTAATTGCCAGAAAGATAACGATTCCGAGTCCCAATAGCAGTTGATTACTTGCTTTCATATTGTTTCAAATAGTTTTCGTATTCTTTTTCAATGGCGTCCCACGGCATACCAAGAAGATGGATGTTCCTGAATACCAAAGGCAAATCCTGTTCCATGAAGTGTTTCTTCCGGTAATCGAGAATCTTTTCTTTGGCATTTTCGGCTACAAAATAGCCTACGCCGCGTTTGTTGAAAATAATTTCTTTGCCTTGCAGGAAATCGTAGGTACGCATCACCGTATTCGGATTCACTTCCAGCCTTACGCCCCATTCGCGCACCGACGGCAGCCGGTCGCCTTCCTGCCATCTGCCGAGCAAAATTTGTTCGCAGACGTAATCGCCGATTTGCAGGTAAATGGCTTGTGTTTCTTTAAATTGCATAATTCTATACTTGTTTTTCGGTTAAACGGAAATAACAGACTACCCAGAAAAACGGCGGAAGCAGACAAAGCGCCCCGTTGAGGATACGAACGAAAATATCGCGTATGTGGAAAAAATCTTCCGCTTCCACGTGGGCTATTGCGGTTTCGGAACCGGCGATCAAGCGCATTTCCAGAACAAATACAATGAAAAAGAGCACCGGAATCACACTCGTTACAAAAAAGGTTTTGAAAGCCTGATTGTTTTTGAAATAGATACCGCCCAGCAGGAAGATCGACTGAAGCAGGAGGAATACTCTGGAAAAGATTCCAAAATAGGAATAACTGTTTTCCTGCGCTACGTCATACATGGTATAGAAAAACGCAGGCGTTTCAAACAATACCCATTGCAGGGGCGAGCGATAGAATAATTCATTCAATTCCATATAGCCCAATGCGATGAAGGGGACACTTGCCAGTGTATTATTCAGCAGGGTTCCGAGCAAATTGCCGATGGTGTAACTCGCTGTCATCATCCAAAAATAATAGAATGTGGTCATGATAATGGCCATCACTGTTTTCTCGAATTGTGTAGCCGGAATCATAAAAAATGCGACGCCGTTGGTCGAAGAATGGATTTCGCGGAAAAAACGCGCGGCATAAAATGCTCCCGCCACAAAAAACAGGAAGCCGATGCCGAAAATAAAATTCCGCAAAAACAGGAAAGCAATAATCATGATACTCCAGTAAATTACTTCCGTATGAAGCCGTTCGGTAAAATAACGCCGGAACAGCAATCCGAACCGGTTGAAATTAAATAGCGTTGTTTTCATATCGTTTACGCTTGAGGATGAAAAATTTGTTGTATACGTTTCTTATTGATATATACCGAATTGAAGAGCAATTCGATATCTAATTTGCTGTCTTCGTGCATCCGGTTTTCGCACACCTGGTAGATGCCGCGCAGCGTATCCTCGGAATGGATAACCGTATCGTCCGGCTCGTTCGTTTCCTTGACACGGAAAAGCAAGCGGTCGGTAATCGTGTCGATCGATTCGTTGATCACGATTTCGTGTTCGTCCATGATAATGATAGTATCGATCAGACTGTCCAAATCGCGAACCTGGTGGGTGGAGATAATGATGCAGCGCTCCTCTTCCAAGGCAGAGGCAGCCATCCGGCGGAATTGTCCTTTCGACGGGATATCCAACCCGTTGGTCGGCTCGTCCATTAAAAGGATTTTCGTGCGGGTAGCCAGCGCGAAGGCCACTATTACTTTTTTCTTTTGACCGTGCGATAATTGATTCATCTTCCAATTTTTGGAAAGAATGTCAAATTCCTTGAGATGATTTTCAAACTGTTCCGCACTGAAATTCGGATAAAACGGCGCGTAGACCTTTTCGAAACCGGCGATGCTCAGTGTACTTACCGGCAATTCTTCCGAAAGAAAATAGATGTCGCGCAGCATTTCCGGATGCCGTTTCCGGGGTTCAAAGGCCAATACATCTACTGCCCCTTTTTGAGGGAACAGCAATCCGGCAATCAGTTTGAGCAGGGTGCTCTTGCCTTCGCCGTTTTTTCCGAGCAATCCGTGGATATGACCGGATGGGATTTGTAAACTAACGTTCGATAGTAGTTTTGCTTTGTTGCTGTAACTAAAGTCGACGTTTCTTAGATGAATAGCGTCCATAAAGCAAACAATTAAAATTAGTGTATTAGTGAAATAGAACACCGCAAAAATACAGGATAGAAAAACACCGGGCAAATCTTTTTGGTTAAAAAACATTAAACAGATACAAAGTGATGATTATTTCGTTTTTTTCTTGCTTAAGTTTCATTTTATCAATAAACCAATCGTTTTATTGATTACTTTTGTAGCCGGTTTTTTTCTCACACAATACATTGCGTTATGAATGAACAAATCAAACAAATTGCCGAACGGCTGAAAGGGTTGCGCGAATCCATAGACCTTTCGTTGCCGCAAATGGCGGAACAGTGCAAACGGCCGGTTGCGGAAATCGAAAGCTACGAAACCGGCGAAAAAGACATCCCGATGAGTTTCCTCTTCGATGTGGCGCAACGCTTCAACATCGATACGTCTACGCTGATCTCCGGCGATGAACCCCGGATGTCGGCCTATTTCCTTACCCGCCGGGGCAGGGGAATTTCGGTCGAACGTACCAAAGCCTATAAATACCAGGCCTTGGCCAGCGGCTACAAACACCCGAAAGCCGAGCCTTTCGAGGTAACGGTGGAGCCTAACGACCATCCCCTGTATCTCAATACCCACGAGGGCGAAGAATTCAATTATGTGCTGGAAGGCCGCCTGCAACTGCATATCAACGGCAAAGACCTGCTTTTGAATCCCGGTGACAGCATTTATTTCGATTCGTCTTATCCCCACGGGATGAAAGCCTTAGACAACCTTCCCGTCAAATTTTTAGCAATTATTCTGTAATGGTAGAAAAATACATCCATCGACTCGATTATAAGGATCTGGAAGATTTTCAAACGAATTTCCGGATACAAGTGCCCGACAATTTCAATTTCGCTTACGATGTTGTGGACGAATGGGCGAAAATCGAACCCAGCAAAAAAGCTTTGTGTTGGGTGAACGACAGGGGCGAACATTTCGATTTTACTTTCAAGGATATGAAAGAAAAGAGCGATGCGGCGGCCGCCTGGTTTCAATCCCTCGGCATTGCGAAAGGCGACAAAGTGATGCTCGTCCTGAAACGCCGCTACTGGTACTGGTTCGCCATCCTCGGATTGCATAAAATCGGTGCGGTAGCCATTCCCGCCACGCATTTACTGACCAAAAAAGACATTGTCTACCGTTGCAATGCGGCCGATATCAAAGCCATTGTCAGCGTGGGCGAACCGCTTGTTACCGGGCATGTGAACGACGCTTTGCCCGAATGTCCCACCTTGAAACACCGTATTTCCATCGGCCCGGAAGTCCCCGACGGCTGGTCGGATTTCCGGAAGGGCATGGAAACCGCCCCGCCTTTCGTCAAGCCGGAAAAACCGAGCTGCAACGACGATATTATGCTGCTCTACTTTACTTCGGGCACTACGGGCAATCCCAAAATGGTGATTCATAATTACATTTATCCGCTGGGACACATCATTACTTCCGGTTTCTGGCAAAACCTGCGGGAAGACAGTCTGCACCTCACCCTGGCCGATACGGGTTGGGCTAAAGCCGCTTGGGGAAAACTGTACGGGCAATGGCTGATGGGCGCTTGCATTTTCGTTTACGATCACGAAAAATTCACTCCATCCGACCTCTTGCAGGTGATGCAGGATTATCGTATCACTTCGTTCTGCGCCCCACCCACCGTTTACCGGTTCCTGATTCTGGAAGATCTGGCAAAATACAATCTCTCCGCCCTGAAATATAGCGAAGTGGCGGGCGAACCGCTCAACCCGTCGGTATACGAAGCTTTTTACGAGGCCACCGGCGTGAAACTGATGGAAGGTTTCGGGCAAACCGAAACGACCGTTACCATCGCCAATTTCCCCTGGATGGAGCCTAAACCGGGTTCGATGGGCGTTCCCAATCCGGCCTATGCCATGGATTTGATTGCCGGCGACGGTCGCAGTTGCGAGGACGGCGAACAGGGCGAAATTATTTTCCGAACGGATACAATCGTTCCGGTAGGCTTGTTTATGGGTTATTATCGCGATCCCGAACTGACGGAAAGTGTCTATCACGACCATATTTACCACACCGGCGACATTGCCTGGCGCGACGAAGACGGCTATTACTGGTTTGTAGGCCGGAACGACGACGTGATCAAGAGTTCGGGCTACCGTATCGGGCCGTTTGAAGTGGAAAGCGCCCTGATGACGCATCCGGCCGTGGTGGAATGTGCGATTACCGGCGTTCCCGACGAAGTGCGCGGACAGGTAGTGAAAGCTACCATTATACTGGCTGCGGAATACAAAGCGCAAGCCGGTCCCGAATTGGTCAAGGATATTCAGGATCATGTGAAACGGGTAACGGCGCCTTACAAATACCCACGCATCATCGAGTTTGTGGAGGAATTGCCGAAAACGATTAGTGGGAAAATACGGCGGGTGCAGATACGGGAAAATGTGGTTGCAAAAGGGGGAAAACTTTTGTGAGGATATGTTCTAATGGGTTTAGCCATTTTGCACCATCAAATTATCAATCAATTCTTTCATTTTGGGTTTAGGGTCTTCCCAATTATCCGGTTTGATTACTTTGCCGTCTTTTTTATTGTATCGGGGTTTTCCATCTTCCCACAATTTGCTCATATTGGCTTTTTGAACAATAGCAAACAGTCCTTCGGGTTCTATTCCCATTTCGACCAATGTGCCTAATGCAAAATAGATTAAATCAATCATTGCATCTGCCTGTTCATAGATGTCGCCAGCCGTTAGAAACTCTGCGGTTTCTTCGAGCATCCAAGTCCCCCGGCTTCTTGCCCTTTTTGCATTAATCATTGTGGGTGTTGCAGGCGCAGGGTGTCCAAATTTTTCGTGAAACAGTTTCACTTCTTCCCATTCTTTATTCATAACTGTTATTCTTTATATATTATCAATCGCATTCAGATATTTCGTCAATTCACCGGCCGGAACCGACCGTTGCTCACCCGTAACCATATTCTTTACCGAAGCCTGATTAGCTTGCATTTCCGCTTCCCCGGCAAGGATTACGAAAGGAATCCGGTTGTCGTTGGCGTAAGTCATCTGCTTTTTCATTTTAGCCGCTTCGGGATACATTTCAGACGGAATACCGGCCTTCCGAAGTCCGGACAACAGCGGCAGGATGTAGTTTTCTTCCTTTTCACCGAAATTCACGAACAAGACCTGCGTTTGTTGTGCGGCGCTTTCGGGATAAAGATTCAGTTGATTTAAAACATCAAAAATCCGGTCGGCTCCGAACGAAATGCCGACGCCCGAAACATCCGGCATTCCGAAAACGCCGGTCAGGTTGTCGTAGCGGCCGCCTCCGGTGATGCTTCCCATTTCCACATCCAGGGCTTTGACTTCAAAAATAGCTCCGGTGTAGTAATTCAGGCCGCGGGCGAGGGTTAAATCCAGGGTTACATCGCTTTCGATTTTCAGCAAGTCCAGTTTATTCAAAAGGATTTCGATTTCTTCAATGCCTTTCACTCCGGGTTCGGACGATGAAAGGATATTTTTCAGCGCAGCCAATTTTTCCCGGTTTGAACCGCTCAACAAAATAATCGGTTGCAATTGGGCAATGGCCGCTTCGGAGATTCCTTTGGAAGCCAACTCGGCGTTTACGTTTTCCAACCCGATTTTATCCAATTTATCGATGGCGACGGTAATATCCGTGATTTTGTCGGCTTCGCCGATGATTCCGGCCATGCCGCTCAGAATTTTCCGGTTGTTGATGTGGATGCGAACACGAATGCCGAAGCGCCGGAATACTTCGTCGATAATCTGCACCAATTCTACTTCATTCAACAGGGAATCGGAGCCGACAATATCGGCGTCGCACTGGAAAAATTCGCGGTAACGGCCTTTCTGCGGACGGTCGGCGCGCCACACCGGTTGAATCTGGAAGCGTTTGAAGGGAAAAGTAATCTCGTTGCGGTGCATCACGACGAAACGAGCAAAGGGAACCGTCAGATCGTAGCGCAAGCCTTTTTCACACATCCGGTGGGTCAGACGCGTCAAGTTCCGGTTGTCCCAATCGTCGGGCTGTACATCGCTCAGGAAATCGCCGGAATTGAGGATTTTGAACAGGAGTTTATCCCCTTCTTCGCCGTATTTTCCCATCAGCGTAGACAGATTTTCCATCGCCGGCGTTTCGATTTGCCTGAATCCGTACAGATGAAACACATTGCGGATGGTATCGAAAATATAATTGCGTTTCGCCATTTCTGCGGGCGAAAAATCGCGGGTTCCTTTGGGAATAGAGGGTTTTTGCATGATGAATAATTTTATTACCTTTGCACTTCGTTTAGTATCTTTTTTTGTTATGAGATTTCTGTTTATCGTATTTTTATTGTTTGTGCTGTTGGTGTTCCTCTTCGGGTTTTCAATCCTCCGCATGCTTTTCGGCGGAATATTCGGAACCCGGCCCGGCAACCGACGGCAGCAAAACAAACAATCCCAAGCCCACAGCAAACAAAATCAAACAAATGCTTCGTCCGCTTCCAAAAAAATCATCGCTTCCGACGAAGGCGAATACGTTGATTACGTCGAAATCAAAGACTAACTTTTAATCAGACTGATAAATTCCTCCCGCGTTTTCGCCTGGTTGAATACTCCCGTAAAATCGGACGTAGTGGTAATCGAATGTTGCTTTTCCACACCCCGCATCTGCATGCACAGGTGCTGCGCTTCCAAGACGACCATGACTCCCAACGGATTCAGCGTTTTTTGGATGCAGCTTTTGATTTGAGTGGTCATCCGTTCCTGCACCTGCAAGCGGCGGGCGAAAACATCCACTACCCGTGGAATTTTGCTCAGACCGGTAATCTTCCCGTCGGGGATATAAGCCACATGCGCTTTCCCGAAGAAAGGCAACAGATGATGTTCGCACAGGGAAAAGAAATCGATATCCTTCACAATCACCATTTGCCGGTATTCTTCGTTAAAGACGGCCGAAAGCAGGATTTTCGCCGGGTCTTGCGTATATCCTTTCGTGAGGAACAACATGGATTTCGCCATGCGTTCGGGCGTTTTCAACAGCCCCTGGCGATCCGGGTCTTCGCCCAAAAGTTCCAGGATTTTACTGTAATGAAACGCTAATTGTTGTCTTTGCTCTGATTCGTCCATGTCGATAAATTATCGTTCAACGGGAAAACGGATGACATCCGAAATAATGTACATCTCTTTACCGAATTGCGGAAATTCCCGTTGAAGCCGTTGTTTAATCATATTGGCTTCTTCGCGGGTGATAAAATCACCCACAATCAGTCGCCAGTTCGGAGCCTCGTACAGCAAGTAAGCCGGGAGTTCCGGGAAAGCGCTGCGGATAGACGCTTGCCGGGCAGTTGCTTCCGGTCGCACGCTGGGGTCGTTACCGTTGCGCATGAATACCTGGATGCGATAACCCGACCGTTCGGTGAAATCGGAATCGCCATTTGCATCCGGCCGGACGCCGGGTTTTCCGATAAGCGCCGTAATGGCCGGATCGGATTCAATGCGAATGACGCCGTCCGAAGGATGGATCTGCGATTGCAAATCGTCGATAATGGTTTGCGCGTGCAGGGGATTTCCGTTCGGCAAACAAACACCAACCAACAACAGCAGTGTCATGGCAAACTTGATGATACTGTTCCTGTTCATTTAAAATGCTTCAACAATAGGCAGGAAGGTATCGACTTTCAGCGAAGCGCCGCCAATCAATCCACCGTCCACATCGGGATTGGCGAACAGTTCTCCGGCGTTTCCGGCATTGGCGCTGCCGCCATAGAGGATAGAGGTTTCGTTGGCTACGGATGCGCCGTATTTCCCCGCAATGGTTTGACGGATATATGCGTGCATTTCCTGTGCCTGCTCCGAAGTGGCCGTTTTGCCCGTTCCGATAGCCCAAACCGGCTCATAAGCCAGAATGATTTTGCCGAAATCTTCAGCGGAAAGTTCAAACAGACTGTCTTCGATTTGCGTTTTTACCACGCTGTTTTGTTTACCTGCTTCCCGTTCGGCCAATACTTCGCCGATACAGAAAATGGGGGTCAGCTTGTTTTCCAAGGCCTGTTTCAGTTTTTCTTTCAGGATGGCATTGGTTTCTCCGTAGTAGGCGCGCCGTTCGGAATGTCCCAAAATCACATATTGTGCACCGGTAGAAGCTACCATAGCGGCGGAAACTTCGCCGGTGTAAGCGCCCGAACCCTTATCGGCGCAGTTTTGTGCACCTAATTTCACAATGGTTGGATCGAGGAGTGCATTTACCGCCGTTAAGTGAATAAAGGGTGTGCAAACAATCACATCACAATTCACCTTTTTGCCGTTCAATGCAGTTTGTAACTCTTTTGCCAAATCGACGCCTTCCTGCAGGGTTTTATTCATTTTCCAATTTCCTGCTACAATGTTTTTTCTCATGTTTTTACAATTTATATTCGTTGTTTATGTTTTTCTGTAATCCTTAATACAATCAAGGGAATAATCAATCCCAAAGCAAGTAAGAAAATATTCCTTGCATCGTGATTTTTCGGTGAAAATCCCAAGGAAGAATCTTCCAGAGGGACTTGTAAATCATCATCGCCCGGTATGCACCGGTTGGGCCATTTATGGATAATCGTACCACCTTTTATCAGCAACAAACCCGGATTGGAACGGATAATCGTTTTCAATGTAACATCGTCCATCGTACAAAACGGATATTCCGCGCCGGTATTTTCTTTCCAATCGGTAATTTCTCCGGGAAGCGAAGCCGTCAGGCACAGGAAACGATAGCCGTTTTGCAAGGCGTAATCATATACCGAGTTGATGTTGGACGTATTCGCATCGTCCGCCTTTCCCAGTTTGTGGGCAATTAAGAGAAAAGTATAGCCGGAATCGGCCAGAACTTCACCGGTAATATCGTCGCCGGCGTCCGTTGTAATGGTAAAATCGTGGACAGGCGGCTCGTAACCTTTTTTGACTAATTTATTGACGGCTTTTACAAATGTCCATCCGCTATTCTCTTCCGGATAATTTTCCAGGGTAAAATTTTGCCGGACGCCGTCGTTTTCGTAAATCAATGTTGTTTCATACACATCGCTCGCCGCTCCTTCGGGAATTTGCATCTGTTCGGGAATGTTATTACCCGTTTTATACGGGCGGAAGTCCAAAACAGGCAAATAGCGGAATCCATAAACAGAAATGCACAGAATATAAATCAGGGTCAACGCCAACACCCATGAACGGTGTTTCCGGGAATATAGCCGGGTCATTTGTCTGTGCCACCGGAAAATAACGAAAGCGGCAAGAATGAGAACGATGTTTTTGTAAAAAGTCTGCCAGTTCGTAATCACCACCGCATCGCCGAAGCAGCCGCAATCGGTTATCGGATTGAAAATCGCCAGATAGAGCGTCAGAGGCGTCATAAAACACATAAACAGGAATGTCAATCCACTGACGATTTTCCGGTACACGCCCGCCAGCAGGCAAACGCCTAAAGAAAATTCCAAAGCGGAAAGGAAAAACGAAGCGGGCACAGCCAGAAAATCGAAGTAAGAAAGATTCCAGGCTGCAAAATAATCCTGGAATTTATAAGCGAACCCCCAAGGGTCTACCGCTTTAACAAATCCGGAAAAGACAAAGACTAAACCTACCGCCATACGGCAGATTTCTATCGCAATACGGAAATGTTTCTCGGAAAAACCATTATTTATTTTCATGCTTGTTCTAAATTGCTCGCAAAGTTACGATATTCCGGTTAAATATGAAAGCATCGGTCGAATGTTATCCCTTTATGTCCATGTGTAAGTCTTTATTTATGTTTGGAATCATTCAAAATAAGTGCAATCTTACACCTGACAAATCGCTTGGTAAATTATTCTATATAAGCTATTTCCTCCTTTTGTTAAACTATTAGGATGCGGATTTAAGGTTTTCTTAAAAGAAAATCGACTGAATGTCAAAATATTATTGTAATTTTACCGTCTAATTTTAATATAGAATGCATTTTTCAATGCTCTGTTTGTTATCCGATGTGAGAACGAAATAGACAATAGGGAATATAAACAACTAAAAAACAGAATAATATGGCAATAATAGATTTAGTCAGATGGTCGCCGCAAGGGAACGAAACGATTTATGCCTATCGTTTTCCCGAAACCAATTTGAGTACCTACACACAACTTATTGTGCAGGAATCGCAAGAGGCGGTCTTGTTTTCCAAAGGGCAAATTGTTGGCAAATTCGGTCCCGGTAAGCACACGCTCAATACCGAAAATTTGCCTATACTTCGTAATCTGTTCGGTATTCCTTTTGGCGGAAAAAACCCTTTTACGGCAGAGATTTGGTTTGTGAATAAAATCCAAACGTTCAGTATTGAGTGGGCAGTGAGCAAAATGCCTATCCACGATCCCGATTACAACACGCAGTTGCCGCTCGTGGCAGGTGGTCGTTACGGTTTGAAAGTGAATGATGCAGAAAAATTTTTAATCAAGGCAGTCGGCACAAAAACAGCATTTACGCAAGACGACCTTACCAACCAGTTTTTCGGCGAATTTTCTACGAAAACCAAATCGCAAATCGCTCAATATGTGATTAAACACCGGGTTGGATTTAAGTACATTTCAGCCTTTTTAGACGAATTGTCTGAATATCTGAAAGATGCGTTAAATCCGTTTTGGGACCATCTCGGCTTGGAACTGTTGCAATTCAATATTACCGCTATTGATATTGACAAATCCACACCCGAAGGACAGCGTGTGGCAGAGGCCATTTCGCAGCAAAGTGCAATGTCGATTACAGGACACACTTGGCAGCAGGAAAAAATGTTTGATGTGGCAAATAATGCGGTGGATAGTTTTGGAAACGGCAACGGCGGACTGATCGGCGGCTTGATGGCAATGAATATGATGGGCGGAATGGGCGGCAACGCAGGTGTGGGCAGCGGAATGATGAATCCGCAATACCAACAGCCCTCTTTCGGCGGACAGCAACAAAATTTTCAAGGCGGGCAACAACAGGGACAACCGCAGCAAGTTCGCGAGGTATATTGTTCCAACTGTGCAAAGAAATTTCCAAGCGATCACAAATTCTGTCCGCATTGCGGCGATCCTTACAATCCTTGCCCCAAATGCGGAACCGACAATCAGCAGAATGCCAAACGCTGTGTAAGTTGCGGTACGCCTTTGACAGGCGGCGAAGGAAATAACACTTGCTCAAACTGCAATGCACCTTTGCAGCCGGGCGCAACTTTCTGTGGAAACTGCGGACGACCGGTTTCTTCGGGTGATATTTGCAGTCGTTGCGGAACGTCGCTTGCACCAAGTATTAAGTTTTGTCCAAAATGTGGGAATAAAAGATAAATCATTCAAATCTATCATATCATGAATACGAAAAACATATTATCGTGGCTGTTGTTGCTTTTTGGCGAAGCAATTATTATCGCAGCATTTATTCTTTTCAGAGGAAATACGCCTGACAATATTCTCCTGTTGAATCTTGTTGTAAGTTCGCTCGTTTATGGTCTGTTCTTCTGCAATTTCCGCACTCCGTGGATTGATTTGCAAGACAAACATCAAAAACGCGTCGGCGCAATCGGCATCAGTTGGTTTGCAATGTGGCTTTATGCGATTGCCGCGATTGGCGTTATGCTTGCGACAAATTTCGCCTACGAACTTTCGTTTGCGTTGCAACTGCTCATTCATTGCGGATTGTTGTTTTTTCTGTTCCTTTTTGTTCTGCTTTCCCGCTATTCGTCGGATAAAGTTGCAGCCGTTTATCTCGACCAAACAGCCAATCGCCACGGTATTTCGGAAATGCAAAAGGCAATGCTTGCTTTGACAGACCAAATCAGTGATACAGCAGATTTGCCTGACCGTTTTGTGCAAAAAGTTTATTCGCTCGAAGAAAGTTTGCGATTTATTTCGCCGACAGAAAATGCAGAAGCACACGAGTTGGAAAACTCTTTTGTAAGAACGATAGACTCTATTCGTTTCGCTTTACAGGATTATTCGCTTAATGCAGAACAGATTGAGAACAATCTCAAAAAATGCGAGCGGCTTTATCACAACAGAAAAAGTATTTATTCAAATTAAAAAATACTAAAAAAATGACAGGTAAAATTTTCCCCGAATCGAGTAATATCTATCAAGACCAGGCAAAGATATTATTCAATTATTACAGCCAGGCGGCTGAAAAAATCGTAGCAGAAGAGGAACGGTTAGAAAAAGAAATTGCTGTGCTTGAAGAAGAAAAAGCGCAGAGGAACAAGGACATTTCCGGTCTTTGGATTTGGTTTTTAACGCTGATTCTGTTTTTCGTCTATTTCATTAAAAAAAGCAGTTTGGAAAAACAAATCGCAGAACTTGATACACGCATTGACGAGTTCAAAAAGCAGCACGCAGAAATATTCCGCGACTACAAAGTGAGCAAACTGGGTGTGGCATACATTCCTGTTGCCGACCAAATCAAGTACGAGGACAAAAGTTTTATTGTCGATTACACAGGCAAAGTGCCTGAATCGGAAATAACCTTGCAACTATCGCGTCAAAACGATTTACTGATAGACACCATTGCCAATTTGGAAAACCTGTCGAGCGAAGCCCCGATTGTAGAAAGTTCCAACGATACGGAAGCGATAGAAACAGACGAGTATTCCACATCCATTCAGGAAATCAATCAACACGATTATTTTGGCAAACTGGAACGCTCGCTGCGCACCATTTCCTACTGTATGGACGATTTGGATACGACTTCGGTTTCACTGCCTTTGGTTGCCGACAAGAGTGAATATCTGAATTATTTGAATGAATATGCAACCAAAGAAGCGCCTGAAAACGCACCGATTATTCCTGTTTTCGACAAAGAAAAATATGCAGGCTGCGTAAATAAATTTCAGGAACTCAACAAACTGAAAGATTCATTATCAACAAAAACCGCTCAATTTGAAGATGTTTTGAAAGGTTTGATGAGAACAATGGCAAATTCCGTACAGGCAATTTCGGCTTTGAAAGTTGCCTCTACCGACAAGATTATTTTTGAATCGAACAAAGTGCTTTATCAAATCCTCAAATCGCCCTACAATCACTATTCTCCGCAACTCGAACACGAGGAAATTGAGCGTATCCGCAACGAAACATTTGATTACAGCGAATCCGTACAGGGTTACGAGCCGTTCCAACTCAAACCAAGTTCAAAACTGAAGTACAATCTCACTTCGGGTTTATGGACGGCGGAAGACGGCAGCGTTACCCATTTTCCGTTTGGCGTTCACCAGCTTTACGAGGAAATCGTTGCCCCTGTTGTTCAGAACTTGATGAATGAAAACCGTATCGAACGCCTGAAAATCTATAATCATATCAAAGACCAAAAAATTGATTACCTCAACAAGTGGCACCAGGATACCGACAGTTTTTACCGCGCCAACCGCGCCGAAAGTGCCGATGTAATCAATTTGATGCAAGCAAGTTTGCGAGAATATGTTGCAGCGTACAACACTTTAGTTTCGTTGCAAAAAACCGAAGACAGTATGGTGCAGTCGGGCGGCTCGCTTGATGCAACAGTTGTAGACATTGTTGACAATTCTGCCGAAACGCTTGCTGCATTTGAATTACAATCGCAAGAATTTCAGCGCGTTCAGTCCAGTTTTGAAAATTACATGGAACGCCTTAAAGAAGACATTGATTTGAAAGCGGAAAAATTCGGACATATTGAATATTATGATGCCAAACTTCGCGATGGAAACGCCAATGAATTGGCTGTGGCTGCCGATGAAATCCACGATTTGGACGCTCGCCGCAAACCGCTTGCAACCGTCAATCCGCTGTTTGCAAAAGTGTCGGAACTCCCGCCCGCACCGCAGGTAGAAGCTATTACTTTTGAACATATATCGCTCAATTTGCCGAATATCGCAAAAACCGCTTTGGAAGAATTAGACGGTAAAGAAGACGAAACTCCGCAAACTGAATTTTTCGATGATTTTTCTGAACACAACGAAATTCCGGAAGAAACAGAAAACCGGAACGAAAGCGAGAAAAAGTATGTTTATGATGAAAACCAGTTGCAGGAATTGAAAGACGAAGCATTGTTGTATATCGCAGCAGAACTCGGCATTGATTTTGAAGGCGAAAGTGTAGAACGCGAAGAAATAATCGCTGCCATTCTTGATGTACAGGACGAAGACAGTGATAACGAATAAAACCGCAGAAAGATGGCTACATTTAATTATACAGTAGATACCAATCCGATGGCTGCGGAAATTAGCAGTGTATCGAAGCACGTGGCAGGTACAACCACTGCGGTTGTGGCAATGCAAACCGCCGTAGTTGCAGCAGAAACAAAAGCCGCAGACCACGTCTGCAAAAATGTGAATAAAGGATTTTTTACGCTCATTCGTTCTCAAATTTCACAAAAAATGGCAAAATTGCAAAGCGATGTGGATTCGCATTTAATGCAACTCCATCAGCAGCGCAAACAACTTTTGGCTATCAAAGGACGAATGGAACGCGATTACAATATGATTTCAAACCGTTACTTGAAACTTTTTAACGGACTGAATCAGAATTTGAAACAGCGCATCTTTGAGTTGGACAAACCAACCATTGATTTTGCTGTGCGCGAAGTCGAAAAAGTATCAAACCGCACAAAGTACCTCACGGCAACTGTTCCTGTAACGCAACTCGAATCGTTGGCAATAAGCCAAAAAATCATTGCCTCCAATGTGAAATTTCGCGGACTGAAAGTTATCGGTTCTATGACGAACTTTTTGTCGTATATGAACGAACAAAAACGCCTGACCGGCAAAATTCTGCTTTCGGGTTCAAAAGTTGAAAATGCAACTTTGTCCGTTCCTGTTATTATCAGCGAAATGAATTTTGACAGGTTCAACAACAAAAACATTGATATTACCGTCAGCAAAATTCAGTTAAGCCAATCAACCCAATCGGCTGTAAAAAACACCCTGAGTCAAAAAATCGATGACTTACAATGGGAACAACAGAACGATATTAGCAAAGATGTGAAAAGCGAATTTAGCAAAATGCTTTCCGCTTCCAACTCTTCGCAACGGGTTAAAGATATGGCAAATACACTGTTTCTGGCAAATAATTTTCAAAACCTTAAAACCGATGCCTTATGAGTTACAGTAAAAGATATCACGAAAGGATAGCCATTCACTATTCAGGCAGTGTCAGTTACCGTTATCCTGCTTCTCAAAATGGTGGTTCAGGCTCCGCCCATTACAGTGGCACGGTCTATGAAGACGTAAATGTCAATATTAATGTTGATACCAATCCGTTTGACAGAAGCGTTTCAGGCTGTAAAACAAGCGTAAATGCCCTCACAGGTGCAGTTGTAGCAACCGAAACGGCGCAAATTGCTTCTATCGACAAAAACTCAAAGAAAGTTGCCAATACGATTGTTTCCGGATTTTTCGATTATATCCGTTCCGATATTAGTCAGCAAATAATGGAACTGTCGCAGAAAATTGATGCCCATTTATTGCATATGCGGGAATTGGCAAAAAATTGTGCTTCTAAACAAAAGCAAATGGAAACCGACTACAACCGCATTTCGACCCGTTATCTAAAAATTTTTGACGACCTGAATAACGAGTTGGAAAATCGCATTTTCGAGTTGGATAAACCTGCTTTTGTTTTCAAAAGAGGCATTGACAGCCATTCAAACCGCACCTCCGACAACGATTTGGTAAGTACTGTTGCCGTTTTTGGTCGTGAAGGTGGTGAATTGCAGGCAAAAATTTCCGCTTCCGTTGCAAAAAAACGCGCATTAGATGCTATCAATCAGGCAAATATTTTTCTTTGGAAACAAAAAAAGTTGCAATCTACTATCAATCAAAGCATGCTCAACGAAAGCGCTACCGCTACCCGATTTTCGCCTGTTTGCTTTGTAGAAACAAGCAGCGAGCAAGATCAGATAGGACAGAATGTGTATCACGCCGATTTTTTGCCGAAAACCAATTCCAACGAGTTGATTGAAAAATTCCAAACACAATCGTGGGCTAACGGCACAAAAGAGCAGAAAAACAAAATTCAACGCTATTTCAATTCCGAAGTCAGCAATGCTTACAACTCGGCAAATCAACACGAGGAGCGTGTAAAAAATATGCTTGTCAAAATTTTCAATATAAATTCAATACAATTCGCATAATCTTTAAAAATAAAACAGAATGGAAGAATTAAAAGAACTTCGTTTCAACGAAAGCAACATACAATTGAAAGATAACTTGGTAAAAGGGGCTATTTTACCCGAAAAAGTGGCGGAACTCAACCGGACTGTTACCGTGCAGGGCAACACAGTTGTAGAAGGACCGATTTACGCCCATAAACTCGAAATTCAAAACGGCGACCTCGAAATAGGCGGCGCCGTTTTCACGCAGTTGGAACTTTATGTCAATAGCGAAGCAAGAGGCAATATCACATTCAAAAAGAGTGTCGGCTCGGCCAATTCAATCGTTTCGCGTGCCGGAAATTGCAAAATCGTATTTTATTCCGATATCAACGCTAAAACCGTTACGCTTTACAATGCTTTTGTAGCAGGCAGTGTTTACGCAGATGAAATTATTTTGGAAAATTGCGTAGTCATCGGCGGCGTTTTCGCAACGCAGCAAATCGACCTCACAAATTCCATTGTCGGCACATTCAACACACCGTCCGTTCGTATTGCACAAACGGTAAGTTTGCTCTTGCCAAGCGCGTTTTCTATCGAGAAAATCCTTGTGGCAACCGATACAAAACTCTACAATCTGAGTTTGGCTGATTTAGGAGCGTTATACAGAGGACTACCGCAAGCCGCCAATTCAGGTAAAATTGAAATGAATACCGAAACCGACGAGGTGAAATCTACGCTTGCCAACGAGGAAATTCAAAAAACATTGCGCAGTTACACCGTCATCGGTAAAGTGTTGGCAACCGATTTGCTCGACACCGACAAGTTTCAAAATCATTTCTTGCTCACTGCCGCCTCGCTTGGTACTCAACTGCTTAAAACCTACGGTATGGGGATGGGCAAAGACGGCAAACAGGTAACGCTGACTTTCGACAAAATTCGCGATTTTTTCTTTGATATTCTCGCAGGAAAAATCGAAATCCAAACAATGGACGGCAAATTCGATATTTCTCAAATTACAGGAAAATTCTAAAAGACAGGATATTT
>JAISYG010000033.1 GCA_031270075.1 Dysgonamonadaceae bacterium | reverse complement strand
TTTCTTCACATATTCCTCGCTACCGGGAATATTTTTGCTTAATTGCTCTATTGTTTGCCTTGTTAGCAATTTTAACAACTGATTGAACACCGGCTGTCCGCTAAAATTTGTATCTTTCCCCATTGGTTTATTTTTTTTGTTTGGCGACACAAAATTAACCAAAAAGGGCTGATTTCCATCATTAGATATCAGCCCTGATTTTTTTGAGTAAAAAAATGTTTAGCGGACAGCAATATTTTCCAATAAATGTTTGACCAAAGTAGATTTACCACATTGTCGAGGACCTACTATGGCCGTTACGGGAAAGTTCCGAATCGCATCGAAAACTCGATTCTCAATCATCCGAGGAATATACATACATCGTATTTTATAAATTTACCATGCAAATTTACGATAAGATTTCTAATTTGCATGGTAATTCATGTGTTTTTTTGAAAAGGATTCAGAAAAGTATATTAAACCAATTTCAACGCCTTGGCATTTTTCAGCAATTGCACGGTATTATGCGCTCCGAGTTTGATATTCAGCTTTTGGCGGTAACTACGGATGGTGTTGATGCCCAGATACATCTTATCGGCTAATTGCGGCAGAGTATACCCTTCTGCAATTAATTGCAACAATTCGATTTCGCGACGGGTAAATTCTATCGGGTTGTTCTCGTTTTTTTGGAGTGTCATAGTTGCTTCCTCGCACAGAAAGCGTTTACCGGATGCAACCGTGCAAATACCTTCGAGTAGTTCATCCGGCTCGGAGTTCTTTAATACATAACCGTTTGCGCCTGCTTCCAAAGCGCGGGTAATAGTTGCGAGTTCGCCATAACTCGTCAGCATCAATACCTTTACCTGCGGATATCTTGCCTTGATTTTCAGACACAGATCAATACCGCTACCGTCCGGCATACTGATATCAAGCAGCAACACTTCCGGTTGTCTGTCTTTCAGCAGTTCCCGGCATCCGGCAACGGAATAGGCCTTACCCATAACACGGGCGGTTTCCGATTCGTTGATCAACCGCTCCAGCCCGTCGGCTATCACTTTGTGGTCGTCCACTATTGCAACTTCTATCATTTCAATTGAAATTCTATATTGATTTCCGATCCTTCACCGGCAACAGAATGAATATGCACATTTCCGCCGTAAGCGGCCACGCGGTTCAGGATGTTAGCCAGCCCCATGCCTTGAAATTTTGCCGAAGTATCGAAGCCGCAGCCGTTGTCCTGCACGGTAAGGAATATCCTGTCGGCGTCCTGTGCGATTTCCACAAGGATATGCGAGGCTCCGGAATGTTTGAGCGCATTACTCACCAGTTCGTGCATGATACGGTAAATCATCACCTCCAATTGTGGATCCAAGCGTGTGTCATCGCCATAGTACGAGAATTTCACAAGGGAAACACTGTTGCAAAAATCGGCTATTGACTGTTTCAGTCCTGTGCTGCCGAGCGATTCGGGCATCAGATGGTGGGCTATCCGGCGCATTTCACGCATCGAATCGTCGAGTAGGTGTACCGAGTTATCGAAACGTTTCGCTTCGGCGGATTCCTTCACGAATGCTTTCCGGATGTCAATTAAGTTATATTTAGCAGCGGCCAATATGCTGCCCAATCCGTCGTGCAAGTCGCGGGCAAGGCGGATGCGCTCCTGTACTTCGCCGTCGAGGACGGCTTGCGTGGCTATCAGTTGCTTCTCCTGTACCGTCCAACGCCATAGGAAAAATAATGTAGCCAAGCTCAGCAACAGCACTGCGCCTCCGGCAATGCTTATCCACAGTATCAACTGCTTTTCTTCCTGTAGCGCAGCAATCTGCATTTCTTTCTTTTCTGTTTCGTAAGCTATTTTCATGTTGTGGATTTCTTTTTCAATTTGCAGATTGTGCAATGAATCTTTTTGTGCCTGGTATTTTTCAAAATAGCTGATGGCCTTGTTCAAATCATGGAGTGATTGATACGAAGAGGCTAAATCTTTCAGGATTACCAACTCCAATTCTCTTGTATTCAGCGGTTCTTCCAATAATTTCAGATACAGGACAACGGCTTTACGGTATTGTTTTTTTTGATGATAGGCTTGTGCAATAGTGAAATCGGCGTAAGTATTCTCACCATACCATTCAATGAGTTTGTGTGCTTCCTGTATCGCTTTGTCAGGATTACCGGTTGCGTTGTAAATCATTGCAAGGTTAATTCCGGCAACTCGTGAGGCGCTGGAATACCCTATCTTTTGTCCAATTTCGATACATTGCTCAAACCAAGGAATCGCCTTTTCAAACTCGTTCGTTATGGTCATGTAGGCATTGCCGATATTGTTCAGTTGTTTGGCTATTACTGTGGAATCCTTTAATTTTTCGGCAATGGCAAGCGATTGACGGTAGTATTGGATGGCTTCATCCGCATTTTTTATTTCAAACTGCAAAATGCCGAGATTGGAGTAAACGGATATGAGCAGGGAATCGTCCCTGATTTCCTCCGCTAAGCGAGAGGCTTCGTACAAGTAATAGGCTACCGAATCGTACATGCCTTTGACGTCGTAGGCGACGCCGATATGATTCAGTACCCACCCACGGTTGAGAGCTTTGTCATCGCCTTGTTGTTGTAACAGCAGTTGGTGCAAAATCATCAGCGACGAATCGGGATAGATATCTATTTGGCTTTTACTTTCGGCTAATAGCGCTTTAAAATCTTCATCGCTTGTCTGCCTGTATTCAGGAGTATTGCAGGAAACAACAAAAAACAGTATAGTAAGTAGTAGCAGCGTTTTCATGTTTTTTTTATACTGTATAAAATGGTTGTAAAGGTAAGTATAAAATTCAACATATCTAAATAGATTAGACAATCTCGTTTTTATCAAATTATGTTTCGCTTTTCATGCCTGCATATGCATGTTTTTTAGTATCCGGAATGCGAATACCTGCATATGCATCTATGTGCATAATTTTTTGCTTCCGAACTTTATACTGTCAATTCGTCTGAACTTTGATGAATTGAATAAACATGAGTTACAATCCAATTTAAATGTTAAGAAAATGACAAAGGTAAGATTTTTATTCGTAATGCTTGTGTTGCTGCTTTCGTGCAGCACGATGCAGGCGCAATTCGGCAAGCGTTTGGGCAAAGTCATCGAAAACGCAGCCAAGAGAACAGTAGAGCGTAAGGCTGAGCAGAAGACGGAAGAAGTCGTCGGCAAAGCCATTGAAAAGGCTACCCATCCCGAAACCTACAAGGATAAGGGTACCGGCAGTGAAGCAAGTAAAACAGCAAAAAAACAGTCGCCTGACGGAGAGGAACCCGATGACGGCAAAAATGCCGCTACTTCACAGCAGGGCGTCAAAGCCGATGCAATGGCATGGAACAAATTCGATTTCGTATCGGGCGACGAAGTCATTTTCGACGACCCGTTTGTTGGTGAAACACAGGGCGAATTTCCTTCGCAATGGGATTTGTTAGGTGGAAATGCCGAGATAGCCCAAGTAAACGGACAAACCGTGCTTGCCTGTTTAGAAGATGCGCACATTACGCCATTGATGAAAACGCCCAAAAATTATCTGCCCGATGTTTATACCTTGGAATTTGATTTCTATGTACCTGAAAAAATAAGTGGATATTGGAAGTTTTATCTGAAACAGGCCAACAGTAACGATGATATTATCACTTTTGAATGGTGGACTGAGGCATCGAATGAAAGGGCTATTGAAACAAACTGGAAAACGACTTCAAATGAAGGACGTAGAGCAGATGGAAGAGCGGATTTATCCAAAACAGGCTGGCACCGTTTATCGTTGTCGTTCAACAAACGCGCGCTGAAAATCTATGTCGATCAGGAGCGGGTAATCAACGTGCCTAACGTGGCACAGGCAGGCTGGTTTACGGCTTATGCACACACAAGAGAAAAGACAGGATATTTTCTTCGCGACGTCCGCATTGCCAAAGGCGCCGTTCCCTTGTACGACCGCATGATGAGCGACGGCAAATTCATTACCTACGGCATCACATTCGACGTTGGCAAATCGACGATTAAACCTGAATCGATGGGCGAAATCAACCGCATCGTCAAGTTGATGACCGACAATCCCGAGTTGAAATTTTCGGTCGAAGGTCATACCGACGCCACCGGCAATGCTGCGTCGAATCAAACACTTTCGGAAGCGCGGTCGAAAGCCGTTGTCGATAAATTAATCGGGATGGGCGTTAGCAAAGACCGCCTCCAAAGCGCCGGCAAAGGACAATCTTCGCCGCTTGCCGACAATGCCACCGACGAAGGACGAGCCAAAAACCGCCGTGTAGAATTTGTAAAACGCTAAAATTGAAACAAAATGACAGCATTCAATCTTTTCAGGCTGACAAAAAAAGCAATCGTCATTTTCGTACTGTATCCGGTTTCATTATGCGGTGTTCAAGCGCAGGACCTATCAAACCTTCCGGACAAACACACTGTGAAACTGACGGTCGAAATTCAAACGACGGTGCCTGTCGAATCGGACAAAGATCCTGCGCCGGTATGGACGGAAACCAAACGTATTTCGGGAACGCTGGTCGGAAAGGCACAACTCAGACGGATACATGATATTGTTAAAAAACCCGGTACATGGACAAGTTTGTTTCGGTTAGACGCTCCCGTTTTTACGGCGCACAGCCAATATGCGGAAAAAGATAAAGAGGATTATTCCAAAGACGAGTTTAAATGGCGTTATCCGCTTAAAGTCAGTATCGACCGATCGGAAATGGATTATATCTTATTCAGGGAAGGCGGGAAAAATGTCGAAAAATACGTCAAGGTTTCCGATTTTATAGCGGAGGGAAAGAACGAGGCGGAAGCATTTTCTATCCGATTCGTTCCCTATCATCCGACAAAGACCGTTGTTCCTCTTATTCCTCATTATGTGCTTGTTATTTCTGTCTTAAAATATACGGATAAAATAAAGGAACGTCCCGAGGGCAACGGACACAGTTTGATATGGGATTACAGCGCCGAACAGTTGAAACCGTCAGGAAATCCTTTGTATCTGACTGTAACGGGTACGCTTACAGAAAGAGATCCTGACGCAAACGTTAAACCCTTACTCGTTGAAACAAAGGAATTGAACAACTATTTTCTCAATCCGTCTGCCACCTCATTGAAACTGAATTTGAAGGGATCATCCTACGAGGAAAATAACGGTAAACGGCATCGTATCATACATGTTACGATGGAATTAACTCCTATACGTAATGTTTTGCAAACTCCTTTTCCGAACATATCCGATATGTAAAAAAAAACACACCAATATTTGTTGGAATACAAATAAAACACTACATTTGCATCGGTAAAATCGCTGGAACCCAGCGAAAACAGTAAAAAAGCTTGAAATAATGAACGGCACAGGAAGAAACACACAGGAATTCATCCGCTGTACGAATCGCCATCCGAACGATTCCCAACGGGCATTGCCGTTTCCCCCCCCCTTGTACTCAATTACAAATCAGTAAGTTACTGCATTGCTTCGTGCATTCGCTGCACGATACACGGTCTACGGTACACGACGCCCCAACGGTTGTTGTGTGCCTTTATCGTGCACCGTTTACCGTCGACCATTTACCGCGTACCATTTACCGCGCATTGCGCAAACCATAGTATTTACCAGTTAATTTTTATGTGTTATGTCAACAAACATTTTGCACAAAGTAAGGGCCTATCTCTATGATAACCCCTTAACGAAGGGCGACGTTAACGACTACGTCGCAAGAGTAAGTTCCGAGCAAT
>JAISYG010000015.1 GCA_031270075.1 Dysgonamonadaceae bacterium | reverse complement strand
AAAATTTCAAAGAACTTTTGACCGTTTGTAAACGAACTGTTGATACAGTTTTACTCCTAACGTGTAAACGAACTGTTGATACAAATTTGTAAACGAACTTATGATATTTATCACTTAATTCTTAATTCTTAATTCTCTACTCATCCTGTACTAAGCCTGTACTAAATCTGTACTAAGTCTGTACTAAGTCTGTACTAAGTCTGTACCATAGCTATACCATAGCTATACTCCTCTTTTTCACAACGCCTGTTCTTCCGCGGTTACATTGCCCGGCAGATCCGAAACCGTGATAACGATTTTATCGCCTTCCGTATGGGCATTGTCCTGCGTGGCCGTGTAAATCCATAAACGTCCGTCATGCTGTACGGCTGCTCCCGATTCCACCGGGGAGCCGTCGGAATTGCTTATTGCCACTTCCACGGTGCGAACGGCAAAATCGTCCGATACCGTGATGTAGGTCTTATCGCCAACTGCGCCCCTGTATTCCCGGAAATCGATATGATGTACATCCGGTGCATTAAAAAAGTCCGCTACGGCTACGTTAAAAGGCTGTTTACCTTTCTTGGCCGCCGTTTGATACAACTCGCCCGCCAGGGGCGATGCTACAGCTGCTTTCGCATAAATCACTGCCTGTTGGAAGCGTTGGCGGTGCGCCGTTTGCTTTTCCGAGGCCTTCCCGGGTCGTACCGGTGCTTTCGCTACGATCGTTTTCCCGCTTTTTTGGCGAAACACCAATAAATCGCCGATTTTTCCACTCAATCCGTAGGTTACTACGTTTCTTTCTTGCTTTGCCATAACTTTTTCTTTTTTATTGATTAATATAATAGGGGGAAAATGGACACTAAAAAAGCCCGTCCGGCTTTCTTCCCAACAGGAAAAAAACCGGACGGACCGGTTGCTATTCTTTTGCTTGCTTCAAGCGTTTGAAGCAGCGATAACATTATGTAACTTATTGATTTACAGCGATTCGCCGGGGGGGGGATTTGGGCACCTTCATTTTGTTATTAAGCACGAAAACCAGGGGGTGAACCCCCTTGCCGGTATATCTATTTCTTTTGCTTCCGTACATACCCTTCTTGTGTTTTCTTTGTAAGTATTATTGTAAAATATTTTACATATTTCGCTGTTCTCCAGCGATTTTTACGGGTCAAAGATAAATCTTTTTTTTTATTCTATCAAATATTCAAAGAATTTTTAAAGAATTTTTATTGGGATAGTTTTTTCGTCCTTGTTCTTGCTTCCCTACCGCAGGTCGATGACCTGTGGCTATGAAAATCTTGTCTTTCAGACAACAAGCACAACACACCAGCCACTGCCTGCAAGGCAGGACTTTCATCACCGCAGGTCAGCGACCTGCGGCAGGGAAGCAAGCAGAGCCTACACCGAGCAGGGGCGGTGGGAATACTACTTCGATTCAGTATGGTTGGAAAAGGGTAGATAGTAGCGCCAGCGATGCTTGGGTAGCAAACCCTTTCATTAGGGTCATACGGTAGCAACAAACCCGCTGTGCAAGTTCACATCATTATCAATCAAGTGGAACACAAATCAAACCGCGCCGTTACTCCGCCTTGAACCGTTTATTCAAAAACTCAACCACTTGGCCGGTAATATTATATTGGGGGTCGGCATAAAGGATGCTATTGCCGCTTTTAGCAAATATCATGTGATATTTTTGTGGAGTATTAAACTCCTTCATACCCAAAATCAATGAATCGGAAAATTGCTGTTGTATCAATTGATTATCCAAAGCCAGTTCCTGTTCTACCTGAGTAGCTTGTTTATCCAAATCATCTTTCATGCGCTGGATGCGGTTTTGTTCCTGTAGCATCCGTTCCTGACTTAAAAAGGCATTATTTTGCGCTTTTTGCTGAAAATTGATTACTTCGTTTTGTAATTTCTGATAACCGGTGTTGAGTGAACTGTTGTGTTTACTTACTTTGTCTTCGTAATTACTTGCCAATCGATTGTAAAACTCGAAATGAGTTAATAATGAATCTACTTCCACATAAGCTAACGGCAAATGCTCCGCATCGGTTGTATTGATTACATTCGCTTCGCCTGCTTCTTTCGTTGCCTGATCTTTGCATTGTACAAAAAGGAAAGTAATCATTAAGAATGCAAAAATGCCATTGATTGCGCGTTTTGTCTGTTTCATAAACTTAATAAAAATCTATATTATTTGTTTTACTGTATTTCGCGGCACAAATATAGTTTAATTTCTTGTGATTTCTTCTATTTTTTTTGATAATTCTGTAATTTTTTACTTAACTTTATGGTTTGAAATTGGAGTTTTTAGAATACTTAAACAATCAAATGTATGGAAATTAAAGATTTAAAGCCCACATTAGTGTGGAATTTGTTCGACCGGATTACGAAAGTACCGCGTCCTTCCAAAAAAGAAGGAAAAATAGTGGCGTTCCTATTGGAATTTGCCGAAACGCATGGTTTGGAAGCCAAAACGGATGACGCCCTTAATGTCATTATCCAAAAACCGGCTACGCCCGGCAAGGAACATTTGCAAACTGTGATTTTGCAATCGCATGTCGATATGGTATGCGAGAAAAATAGCGATGTATCCTTTAATTTTGAAACCGACCCTATTCAAACCTATATCGACGGCGAATGGATGAAAGCGAAAGGCACCACCCTGGGTGGCGACGATGGTATCGGTGTAGCAGCGGCTCTGGCTGTTTTATCCTCCAAAGACCTTGAACACGGACCGATTGTCGCACTTTTCACCACCGACGAAGAAACCGGTTTAACCGGCGCCAACGCCCTGAATCCCGATTTGCTGCAAGGCGATATTCTGTTGAATCTGGACAGCGAAGAATGGGGCGAGTTTTGCGTCGGATGCGCCGGCGGTAAAAATACGGTAGGAACCTTTACTTACCGGTTGGAAACGGCGCCGTCCGATTATTTCTGGTTCGATGTGCACATAAGCAACTTGAAAGGCGGCCATTCGGGTAGCGATATCCACAAGGAATTGGGGAATGCCAATAAAATCCTGGCGCGCTACTTATATTCTTTGATGCAGGAAGCGCCGGTGGTACTGTCGAAAATAGATGGCGGTAATTTACACAACGCCATTGCCCGCGAAGCGAACGCTACCGTAGGGATTCCCTTGGCCTCGAAAGAAAAAGCCAGCACATTGCTGAATATTCTGCAAGCCCATCTTTTGACCGAATTGCCCGCCGAAGACCGGAAAGTGCAACTCGATATTCATTCCGTCGAAGCGCCGGAACACATCATCGACCGGGAAACGGGTAAGAATCTGATTTTAGCCTTGTATGCCCTTCCCCACGGCGTTTTGGGCTGGAGTTTCGATATGCCGGGAACGGTGGAAACCTCCACGAATCTGGCATCCGTAAAAATGAAGGAAAACCATACGATTGCGGTCATGACCAGTCAGCGGAGTTCGACAGCGTCGGCGAAAGACAATACGGTGAACAGGGTAACAGCGGTGTTCCGGTTAGCCGGTGCCGCAACCCAATCATCGACCGGATATCCGGGATGGAAGCCTAATCCGAACTCGCCTGTTTTGCATACTTCGCAGGCGGTATTTGAAAAATTGTTCGGGAAAAAACCGGAAATTATTTCGATTCACGCCGGTTTGGAATGTGGTTTGTTCCTCGAAAAAAATCCCAAGTTGGATATGATGTCCTGTGGACCAACCATTCTGGGCGCCCATTCGCCGGATGAACGCCTCGAAATACCAACCGTTGCGAAATGGTGGGAGTTCCTGACCGAACTGTTGAAAAACATTCCGGCTCAGAAATAAGATTTTAACAGCGAAACGAATCCGTTTACGTCTTCTTCGGTGGTATCCCACGAACAGGCTAAACGGATTTCGTTGTTTTCTTCGTTCCAAGTATAAAAGAAATAGCTTTGCCGCATTTTTTGGATAAGTTCCTTGTCCATCGTCAGGAAAATAACATTCGATTCTGTTTTTTGTGTGATGCGGATACCGGGTAAATCCTTGATTGCATTGGCCAATAATTGCGCCATAGCATTGGCATGACGGGCATTGTGCAGCCAAAGGTCATTCTCGAAATAAGCGATAAACTGTGCGCTGTGGTATCGCATTTTGGAATACAGTTGCGCCGATTGTTTCCGATAGAATTGCAAGTACCGATTCAGTTCCGGACGGAAAGGGATGACCACTTCGCCCAGCATCATGCCGTTTTTGGTTCCGCCCAAACTCAAAACGTCAATGCCGCAATCGCGGGATAAAGCCGCCATAGACCGATTCAAATAAGCGCAGGCATTGGCCAAACGCGAACCGTCCATGTGAACATACATATCGAAGGAATGCGCCAAATCGCATATCGCTTTCAATTCGTCCGGCGAATAAACCGTTCCCAACTCGGTTGCTTGTGAAAGATAAATCACTTTGGGCTGGGAATGATGCTGGTCGCCGAAGCCGTGCAGTAAGGGGCGGATTAAATCGACACTCCATTTGCCGTCGGACGTCGGGATTTCTTTCACCATGCATGACGTAAATTTGGCGGGAGCGCCACACTCATCCACCTGAATGTGTCCGGTCGAAGTCGTGAGAATGGAATGGAAAGGCCGCGTCAGCAATTGCAAAGCGACCATATTGGAACCGGTTCCGTTCAACACAAAACAAGGCTCAATGTCTTCGCCGAAAATCGTTTTCAGTTGGTTACCGGCTTGCCGGGTATAATCGTCATCGCCATAGGCAATGGCATGGTCTTTATTGGCCCGGACGATGGCTTCCATAATCAACGGGTGCACGCCGGAATTGTTGTCGCTGGCAAAACTTCGCATTTGTTCTTGAAAGTTATAAGATAATATTTGCCAAAAGTACCCAATTTTTCCAATAATGACAATATTTTTTCTTACTTTTGTGCCTAAATCCCAGTTGTTTTGAATGAATGAAACATTTTATTAGCTTGTTTGTAAGCTGTTTATTAACTCTTTCTGCATTTTCCCAAACATTGAGCGGACGTATAACCGACGAATCGGGACAACCTGTCCCCGCCGCATCCATTTATATCCGGGAACAAAATAAAGGTTTAATTGCCAACGAAAACGGGGCATTTCAAGTCCGATTGCCGGCCGGTGAATACCATCTGGAAATCCGATGCTTGGGTTATGAATCCGAAAACCGTATTGTTCGCATCGATGGGGAAACAACGGAATGGACCGTGCAACTGAAAAGTAAAGCTTTCCTTTTGCAGGAATTGGAAGTACAGGCCGGCGAAGACCCGGCTTATGCCATGATGCGTAAAGCTATTCAAAAAGCGCCATATTACCAATACGTTGTCAAAGAAAGCGCTTACGAAGCATACGTGAAAGGTTCCGGCAAAATGACCCATATTCCGGAACTTATCAATCAACTGTCGAAAGGCGAAGCAAATATGTACAAAGACAAACTGTTTATACAGGAATCGTTTAGCGAATATCAATTCATTGCACCCGATTCGCTCCGCCAGAATGTAATCGCCTATTCCAGTACGTTTCCGAATATGAACAATCCGCAAATGGCCTTGGCTACCGGCATGGCATCGCTCTATCATCCGATGTTTGGGGCAGCCGTTTCGCCGTTCAATCCCAAAGCCTTCGATTACTACCGCTTCCGATATGAAGGTTATGACGAAGAAAACGATCAAATAATCAACAAAATACGCATTATTCCCAAACTGAAAGATCCCAAGTTGCTGGAAGGCGTTATCTATCTTACCGATGACGAATGGAGCGTTCGGAATGCCGAATTGACCCTCTACACTCCTGTTGCGACCATCTATTACGTGCTGAATTATCATTGGGTAACCGAAGACGTGTATTTGCTGGCCAATTACGAGGTAAAAATTCATTTTAATGTGATGGGAATTACGGTGGATGCCGGTTTTTTATCCTCCCTTCACTATAAGGATATTCAAGTGAACGACTCGCTGATGGCGGTGCAACAGAAGAAGCAAGCGGTTGCCAAACGGAAGGAAAAGAAAAGTCTTGAAATCAAAAACGACAGCCGCATGCTCCTAACGTCCGACTCCTTGGCTTTGAAGCGCGATTCGGCCTATTGGGCATCGGTACGTACCGTGGAGTTGAACGAGGAAGAAATCCGGAGCTACCAACGCAAAGATACCATTCAGACCTATACCGATTCGCTGGAGCGTTCCGAAAGCCATCCCACATTCAAGGCTTCGGATGTACTGATGGGCGGCTCTTTAGGAAACGATTCGTCCTTCTTGCGCTTCCGCTACGAAGGGTTACTGAGGGCATTGAAAGAATACAATTTCGTAGACGGATATCATCTGGGACAATCGTTTACACTCGATTTTAAGAAAAAACGGAACACCGGCTGGATCGTTTCACCTTCGTTCCATTGGGCGACAGCTCGTCCATCGCTTCTCTGGCAAACGGATGCCGGATTGGATTACGCTCCCAAACGCTTGGGACGGCTCAAATTGTCGGCCGGATCCATTTCCGAAGATTTCAACGGGCCGGTCGGCGCATCCCGTCTGGCTAATTCTGTTTTTGTCTATTTCGGTGGATATAATTACATTAAATTCTATGAAAAAACTTACGGACGATGGTCGAATCAAATCGACATAGCCAATGGGTTGCAGTTAACGGTGGGGATGGAACTGGCGGAACGGAATCCCCTGACCAGTCATACCAATTGGTACCTGTTTGGAAAAAAAGAGCCTTGGGAATCCAATATTCCGCATGATGTGTATCCGTCGACCAGCCGGTATACTCGTTTAGCTCAATACGCTATCCATCTGAAATACACGCCTGAATATTATTATCGGATGCAGAAAGGAAAAAAGCGCTACATCCGTTCCCGTTTTCCGACTTTTGAATTGGATTACCGGCAAGGCGCTCGTTTTCCCTATCTTTTCCCGTCCGGCGATGGCGATTTCTCGCTGTTCCGGCAATTGGAAGCGAGTATCACGCAAACGGTGAAAGCCGGATTGTTCAGCCGTTGGAACTATACGCTCGCCGCCGGAAAATTTCTGAACGATAATCCGTTTAATTACATCGACTACAAGCATTTTAATGTAGCCGGTTACGTAACCGTGAAGTCTTGGGATACGTCCTACGCCCTGTTGCCCTACTACCAATACTCCACCAACGACTATTGGTTGCAAGCCTTTGTCAATTACAATACCGATTATCTGTTGTTGAAACGCCTATCGTTTTTCCAAGGGAAAATGTTTACCGAAACCCTGCAAGCCAAGTTTCTACATACTATGGAAAAAACCATGTATTCCGAATGGGGGTATTCGGTCGATTGGGGAATGGGCGTGGGCTGCCTCGGTATTTTTGTTGCGCTCGACGAATGGAAATACAATGGGTTCGGTGTTCGTTTCTCAATGCCGCTGCTGGGTAAAAGGGATGGGCCGAGAGAGATTACGATTTCATTTTGATTGATTGCGAATTAATTTATACATTCGTGGCATTTGGATCTTTTTTTTCGGAAATAAATGATTATTTTTGCCGAACGATAATCTTTCACTAAAAAATAAATGGGTATGATGAAACGAAAAAGTATTGTATTATTGGCAAGCGCGTTACTGTTTACGCTTACAACCGTAGCGCAGGAATTGACAACCATTCGGTTGAACACTCCAAGTAAAGAGCGGGGAAGCAATGTGATGGAAGCTTTGGCCAACCGCCGTTCGACCCGCGAGTTTTCGTCCGAAAAGTTGAATTTGCAAGATTTATCCGATTTATTATGGGCAGCCAATGGCGTGAATCGTCCCGATGGGCGGCGGACAGCGGCTACCGCCCGGAACAATCAGGATATCGACGTGTACGTGATTATGGAAGAAGGTTCTTATCTCTACGACGCTAAAGTTCATGCTTTAGTTCCGGTAGCGAAAGGCGACCATCGACCATTGATTGCCGATGCACAAGTATCCATCCAACAAGCGCCGGTTTGCCTGTTGATGGTGTCCGATTTGTCGCGTTTTACCGGCCTGGATCCGGAAAGCCGGAAAATATGGGGAGCGCTCGATGCCGGAATTGTTTCGCAAAATATCATGCTTTTTGCTTCGGCTTGCGGGTTGGTAACGGTTCCAAGAGTGTATATGAAAAAGGATGAACTGAAAACCGTATTGAAATTATCGGAAACGCAAGTACCGATCATTAATAATCCGGTGGGATATCCGAAGAGAAAGTAAACATTAAGAAAAAAGCAGTCAATCTGTAAGCCGGATTCTGTTCCTGAAAATCAGGAGCCTGTCATTTATCTGGATTGAATGTTGCCATTCAATTCATGCGATCTACCCCCCGGCATCGAACGAGCCATTCTACATGCGCCGGTATACATGATCTTACAACTCCTAAGGAGTACGGCTTCCCCTATCGCTAAGGGAACCGGTAAGCTCTTACCTCACCTTCTCACCCTTACCTTAATGGAATAAGGCGGTTATTTTCTTCTACTTCACTCTGCCCTCACGAACAGCTATCCGTTAGATAGTAGGACGCTCTTTGTTGTCCGGACTTTCCTCTTTATTTCTAAAGCGACAGACCGATTGACTGCTTTCAGGGTTCAAAGATACAAATTCCTTTCTAACTTACCGCTATTAATCCAACAAAATAAATGCCCGCAGATTCAAGTAAGCCATGCAATTTTTTTATAATACGTTTCCCTGTCCACCTCCCCCTCTTGTTCCTGTGGCGGAAACCAATCCCCCACAGGATGGCCGACCTGTTTTTTTTCAAAATCCGACCGCCACAGGCGGTATTCGGAAGGCAGACGACCGGATTGCAAGCGTATGCAATACGCCCCTACCCCGGAAAACCCGGAATGAATCAAATAATCGGATGGTCGGGGACAAGCTCCTCCCTAATTATTGCGCACACAGCGGAGCGCATGGCCGTTGGAGAAAGAGGAGTTGTTCTGTCGCACGGTGCTGCTTCCCACATGCAAGAGCCAACAGTGATTAGTGTGGCGGGACGACGACCAGTAGTACCCGAAGGTGCCGGAGGTGCCCAGCGAACCAATGCTGTAGTCGCGGTACCCTGAGGCAGGGAAGAACAGTGAGCGCTTGTTGTCCCGGTTGTAGAAGAGTCGTCCGATATAAGCGACGTCTTTCGTGGCGATAGATACGGCAATGTTGGGTACGGTGTTACCTGATCCGTATGCCGCGTGCGCGTGGCTCCGCCGGTCGAAAAACCCGTCGGCGTAGAAACCCCATACCGAACCTATAACGGATCCTGTCTGGCCACTCTGCGGAACCTCCCACAGGCTCTGCCGCATCTCGCTGCCGGCGATAGCCCCGGTGGAGTTCACCCCATTCGTGATGCCGTCGTTCGGACGCCGGAAGCTAACGACTGTGTTGGTGGTAAGTGTATAGTTTTGCGGGCAGGTTTCGTTAGTGGAACCCAGGGTATTCCAATAAACTTTATCCCAATAAGTACTTGCATTGAAGGCGCCGTAGATCCAATTGGATGGGGCACCGACCGGATTCACGGGATGGTAGGCGTACCGCAGATTGATTTTTTCTGCCCACTGGAAGAACGCACCCGCCTGTGTAGGATAGGCAGTGAAAGCGGCATTGCTCCTGTCCGCCGCTATCTGTTTGTATTCCATATCGTCCGTCAAATCGGAAGCCGTCAGGTTGTACGGCGAGAACCTCACCGCCTTTTCCCTCGGTGTGGAACCGTTGTAGTTCTCCGATGGGCTCCACACGTAGTCCGGGTCTTCCCCCTGACGCAGGTACAGATTGAACTTCTTGGCGGAAGGGCCGTAGGTTACCACCACGACGGCGTAACGCGCCGGATTGATGTCCGTGGCCGCGTAAGCTCCTTTCAACCCGATGCGAAACTTGATGGTGTCGCCGATGGTCACCGAGCCGCCTACGC
>JAISYG010000131.1 GCA_031270075.1 Dysgonamonadaceae bacterium | reverse complement strand
AATTTTGCAGGAACGCCGCTTAATTGTAATGTGATTTGTCCGGTAAAATTAGCGCCGGAAGTAACGCTTTTAATCCATACGCCGCGCGTATTGCCGGATACCGTAGAAGCAGTTACATTGCCGGTGGTTTGCTGGGTTACAGTAGCGCCGGTAACAGCAGCCGGTTGCCAAGCGCCGGTAGTAGTATTACCGGAAATTTCAATGAAATCTACAAATACCCACACATCGGATAGATGTGTGGCATTGCGTCCTGTCCACGATAAATTGCAAGTAGCAATTTTGGAGGAATAATTAATCGTTGCAATTTTAATGTCCATTGTTTGTGCGCTTGCTGTAACGCTTGCAAGCATGGCGAAAAAGAAGATTTTTGTTTTCATAATTTTTAATTGTTAAATTGTTTTTATTTTTTGTAGCATCGGGGTTGTTTGTAATAATCTACCAAACACAAACATTTTTCAAAACAACCCCTCGCTACGATTTTTTATTCGTTGCCAATTTTCACGATTTCATAGTTCTTGTAAAATAAAAAAACGAAACGCGAACTAAACTTACCAATTCAAAGGTTATAGACGACCCGTTAAGAAATAAGTAGAGTCCACGCTTTTTGTGGAAACTTACTTTGTTCCTCCTAACAAAAATTGTCTATATTCTTGAATTGGAAAAAAGTGAGCAAAAATTATTTTCAAAGAACTTTATAATACTGCAAATATAAGAACTTATTTTTTATTTACAAATTTTATTTTCAAAATGAGAAGAAAATTGTCCCCAAAAAATCCATTTCAGCAAAAAAAAGTATTGGTTATAGAATTAAAATTTCAGGCTTAATGACATCCTGAAACTGTTTCTTATGGGCGATTCCGAACCCGCAAAAATATAGGATGCATCCACTGAACACCTCCAGATATTTACCCCTATTCCTAAAGTTGCGTAACTAAGACTCGATCCGAAGTTATTCGGGACGACGACCGGATTATTTTCGCTGTTGCCCAAACGGTATCCTGCACGTACGGCTATCCGTTTGTCATATACATACTCTGCTCCCACGCCCGCTTCAAAGCCGGTATAATTTTCCGGCAAGAAAGCATAAGCCGCTTCCGCCACACTATTTATGACCTGCCTGTTCCCTATGGGCAACGAATATCCACCCGCTACTTTGGCTCGGGCAGGCATACTGCTACCCGCACCGCCATAATTTATTTTCGTTCCGATATTGGAAACGGCAAGTCCTGCGCTTATCCTGTTTTTACAAAAATATATCCCAAAGTCGGCTCCGAATGCCGACGCCGCTTTCGTGCCCTCTGCATCGGAAATTTTACCTGTCACATATCTCGCGATAGCAGCAACCGTAAGGTGGGAGTTTATCGCATAGCCGTATCCCAGATCGACAACCATATCAAAAGGAGTGAACGTCCCGATAATAGAACCATCATTGTCCGTTGTGATCACTTTCGGATAGGAAAAGTACCTGACTCCTGCCGAAATATTCTGCCGTTTGGAGAATTTCCAATAACCCGCCACGGCGTGCAGGCTGTGCATATTATAAGAAGGCATCCAGCCGGTAAAAGAGTAGCCGGCAGCCCCCTTGCTGCTGTCCAGCGCCATCACCCCGGCGTAACCATAGAGCGAAAAAGCGTTTGAACTTTGTGAAAGACCTATGTTACCCATTCCCGAACTTCTGGCGTCGGGGACAATAGACAGAATATCCTGCCCTCTGGTTACAGAAATGCAAACCGGTATCGTGAATAATATAATAATGATTTTTCTCATGGCTAATCCTTTTATAATTTTGAAATGGATCGGGTTATTCTCTTATTTTCGTATGTTATGGTTACCGTGTAATTACCTGCACTCATCTTCGACATGTCCACTGTTGCCGGAGATGCCGGGGATATCTGTCTTTTGCCGGAGAAAACTTTTATCCCCATACTGTTAACGATGTCGATCTGTATTTCACCGGAAATGTCCCTACCCATGCGTATATTGAGTATATTCCTGACCGGATTGGGGTAAAGGTCTATTTCCTGCTTATGATCGCGGCAAACCGAAGTGATGATATAGTCCACGGTCATACCGTTGCCGTCGGTTGCATGCACGACGGTCTTACCTGTTCCGTATTTTATGTGTTTCAGGAGAAGCATACCCGCTTGTGTTATTGATGCGTCTATTACTCCTTCGGGAGTAGAAGTTACGGCATACGACAATTTGCTATTCTTTCCGAAATGCTCGCTAATATCAATCATTTCAACAATATTAATATCGGGGTATATGGTTTCGTTTACTTGTGAATCGTTGATCGTTGTCCCGGTATAAGTCAATGCCGCAGACCTGTTATCACTATTGTCGCGTGCGGCAATTGCAATATAATGGGTCGTTTTCCCCGGCAAGCCTTCGATTACGACCGATAGCTTTTCCCCCGCCTTTTTATCACCGGACTCCACGGTTTTGCATATAGCGCCTGCCGGAGGATTATTGAAATCTATCGTTGAAAATCCGGTTTTGCTGACAATTATATCATAGAAAGACGCGGTTTCATCTTCCGTATCGACAGTAACGCTCCATTCAAGCCCTACCGAATTAAAATTCCACCTTGCAGCAATATCTGTTACTTGCTTTGGCGGCAGATCTTCATAGTTTACCTCAACGGTTAAAGCCTTGTGGGCATCTATGTATCCTGTTCCGAGCAATCCCTGATAAGCGACATCGTTGTAAGGATAGATGTTATTTACGGATTCCGTCAATATTTTCCACAGCATTTCATTTGTAAACCCTTTCTTCCCCACTCCGTATTTTGATACCACAAGCGCTGCAACGCCGGACACATGGGGACATGCCATAGATGTTCCATGGGCATGGGCATACTGATTATCGGGATAAGTACTGAGAACGCCATACTCCGGTAAAAGCAACCTGCTTATATCTCCCCCCGGAGCGGTAATATTACACCATGCGCCATAGTTGCTGTAACTTGCCTTTATAAAATCGGGACCCATCGCAACCACGCCCAAAACCCGCTCATAAGCCGCGGGCATGTGTGGAAAAGAGGTATTGATGTTTCCGACAGCTGCTATAAACAGACCTCCCCTCATAGGACCCACCTGAATTTCTCCTGTTTCATCCATTCCTGCATAATCGGTGAAATAATCAATAGCCGTTTTTCTTAATTCACTGATAGCCGCATTCTGGATGCCCCAACTGTTTTGCGAAATCACAGCGCCATTATCCGCCCCGTAAACTATAGCCCTATATACATTTCTATCACTCCCTATAACGCTGGTAAAAATTTGCGTAGGCATGATCCTGACTCCGCTATTGGGACTGCCATCTCCTCCGGCAACCCCGGCAACCCCTTTGCCGTTATTGCTTACGGCGGCAACTGTTCCTGCCACATGCGTACCATGGTCGCCCTTATTAATATGACGGGTATTGGTATAAAAATTCCATCCGTGCACATCGTCAATATATCCGTTTTCATCGTCGTCCACGCCCGGCGCTCCGTTCAACTCTGCAACATTCATCCACATATTCTGGGCAAGGTCTTCATGCTCGTAATCTACCCCCTCGTCAACTACAGCCACGATAACATCAGGATGCCCTGTCGTTATTTTCCACGCCGGGACAACGTTAATGTCAGCGCCGGCAAGGGCTTGTGGCAGGCTGCCATCGTTGTAATAGTGCCATTGCTTACCCAGCTGTGCGTCGTTAAATCCGCTTGGATGCGAAGCAGGTTGCGCCGAACTGTTTTCAATAGACGAAAATACAACCGGCGTAGAACCGGATGAAAGTTTTTCTATTTTCAACGCCGGCTCGACTACCGCTATTCCCTCGAGCTGCCTGAAATTACTGTAAGCGCGGGTTACCGGTATGTCTTCATCGAAATAGACGTCGTACCAGAGGTGCAATCCTGCCTTGCGCCAGCGGGGTTCAAACCGCCCCCCCTCGCCGAACGTCCGTTCTATTTTAGTTGCCCCCAAAGCGGCGGCAAGCTTGTCCATATCCGGTATGCCGGTACTAATTTCACCGTTGTACGTTTGTATTGCCAGCTTTTCTAACGTTTTTTCTTCGAGTTTAATGTGTATGACTCCATTGACTATGTCTTGATTAGATATTCCGGCAGAAAACGGCATTTCATCCTGCTTTTCAATAACAGGGACATCCGCTAATTCGTGCGTGCACGAGCCCAACAATAAAAGTAATGCGAACAGTATAAAATTCTTTTTCATAATTCTTTATTAAACAGTAAAAAAGGTTTATCATGCAATTGATTGCATGGTAAACCTTTTAATCGTAAACTCCTTAACCTATTTAAAACTCGTAAACCCATACAGCCGTTGCCGGTTTTATAAAATCCGAGGGAGGATTGTTGATATCGAAAGCGCTCCATACTTTTATCTTCTGGAGGGTAGCGTTCCCGGAACTACCACTGAAAAAAGTCAGCAACGAATTATTACTAATATCCAGATTGGGGCCAAGCTCATTGTTGGAGATATAAAGCGTGTTCAGTTTTGTACTGCCACTGAGATCCAGACTTGTTAATTTATTATTTTGCAGCGACAAATTGTCCAGTTCGGAACAGCCTGTGAGCGTCAAACTTGTCAGTTGTTGATTGCTGTAAACCTGCAAGTCTTTCAGGGCGGTGCATCCGGTAACATCGACAGACGTTAATCGATTATTCTGGAGATAAGCCAAGGTCAGCGCCTTAAAATTAGCCAGGCTGATAGTTCCTGTCAGGGAGGCGTTACTGTAAGCATACAACTCCTCGAGTTTTGTGCAGCCGGTAAGGTTCAGCCCGGAAATTTGCGTACTCTCGCACCGGAGCCTTTTCAGTTCCGGACATTGGCTGAAATTGAGCGTTTTTCCCGCCAATGCTGTAATAGACTGGCACTCTACATACTCTAACTTTGGGAACTGGGTAAAATCTATATCCCCAATTAGTGTATTATTGTATGTTATCTCTTTTAATGTCGCAGTCAAATGGCCTATATTCAATGTTGCGAGGTAAAGATTACGTTGACAGTACAATTCTTCGAGGACGGGGCACGGCGTCAGGTCTAATGAAGTAAGGCTATTGAAGCCTATCATAAGCTTTTTCAGTCCGGAGCATCCGGTAAGGTTAATGCCGGTCAGCTTGCAAGTGCTAAGATCTATTGACTCCACAGTACTCATTCCGCTCAAATCCAACGAGCCGGTTGTAAAATTATTGTTAGCCAGGTTAATCGTTTTAATATTGGTGAGCACCTTAATGTTCGTCGCTGCAAACTGGGCTGTTGTAAGGTTGTTAGCATTCCACTTCAGAAATTTGAGCGATTCCTTGCAGCCGCTAAAGTCAAGCGATTTGATGCCGGTATAGGATACGTCAATCGAGTCGAGTTTGGTTAGCGTGCTTATGTCTAACGTAGACAAAGCAGTATTGTTACCGCAGTCAAGATACGTAAGGTTTACATTTTTGCTGACATCTAACGAAGCGAGAAGATTATATTTGCAGTAGAGTTTGCGCAATGAAGTGAAATACTCGATACCCCTGAGATCTCCTGCCTGCAGACTTGTTATAACTATTTCACCGTCATAGGCTGCCGCTTGATAGTTAGTAAATACTTCGCTTCCCCCTGCCAAATTCTCCTTTATCCAATTCCTGAAAGACTCTCTGGGAATATATTCTGCCGTAAGGATATTGAATATGTCCGCCAATCCCCCGACAACCGAAGGCTCGCTATGTTTTCCTTCCCCTGTTTCATTGACGCCGGCAACTTTGTAGGAGCCGTCTTCGGTGGCGAGGAAGGTGCGCGAGTCGGTATTTTGCACCTCCTGGTCGCCTTTATACCAACGATAGGTCGTTGCCCGCGGGATTTCGTTGACGGAGAGTAATACAAATCCATCCGCCTGTATCTCTTGCGTAATTTCGCCGGCGG
>JAISYG010000103.1 GCA_031270075.1 Dysgonamonadaceae bacterium | reverse complement strand
CTCGACGTAGTGGATATTTCCGATCCGGCGCAGCCCCGCCTGAAAGTTTCGTATGGCATGGAAAGCCCTTATGGGTTGGGCATTGACGGAAATGTGCTGTTTGTTTGCGACGAGGGATTAAAGGTGTTTGACGCCACCGACCCGCTGAAAATTGCGGCAGAACAACTGGCGCATTTTACCGGCATTAGTGGATTTGACGTCATTCCTTACAATAATATCTTGCTTGTAATTGGCGACGACGGCCTGTATCAATATGATTATTCCGATATTCGGGACATCAAACAAATTAGTACGCTAAAAATAACTACAAACCAAAAAAAGTAAAAAATCGAAAAAATATAACTATTTGATTTTTCGCTATCTACAGTAGTTAATAATTTTGTGCATATCTTTTTTTTACGGCAAATTAGAAAATTTGCCGTTTAATTTTTATATTTGTAGCCTAATAAGTTTTTTATTGCTAATCAAAAAATTACATTTATGGCATCAAACATTTCAAGGAGAAAATTCTTTCAGACAGGGGCTACAGCCGCTATCGGACTGGCCGTTGCACCTACCATTGTGCCCAATACGGTATTGGGTAAAAGTTCTGGACACGTTGCCCCAAGCGACAAGTTGAACATCTTGGGCGTGGGTGTCGGCGGGCGGGGAGCCGGCGTATTGAAAGCCATCGAAAGCCAGAATATCATCGGGCTTTGTGATGTGGACCGGAAATATGCGGACGGCACGTTCAAGCGTTATCCGAGTGCAAAGCAGTTTTCTGATTACCGGAAAATGTTTGAAGAACTCGGCAAATCGGCCGATGCGGTGGTGGTGGCTACTGCCGACCATACCCACGCCATTATCGCTGCCGACGCCATGACGCTGGGCAAACACGTGTATGTGGAAAAACCGCTGACGCACACGGTGTATGAATCGCGGTTGTTAACCAAACTGGCCGCCCACCATAAAGTGGCTACCCAGATGGGCAACCAGGGCGCTTCAGGCGCGGGCGTACGTCAAACCTGCGAATGGATTTGGAACGGCGAAATCGGCGAAGTGAAGAAAGTGGAAGCATTTACCGACCGTCCGATTTGGCCACAGGGTCTCAATACCCCCGCACAAGGCATGTGGGTGCCCGATACGCTGAACTGGGAACTGTTTACCGGCCCTGCCAAATTGCGCCCCTACAATGAAATTTATCACCCGTGGAACTGGCGCGGATGGTGGGCCTACGGTACCGGTGCGCTGGGCGATATGGCTTGTCACATTATGCACCCCATTTTTAAAGGGTTGCACTTGGGCTATCCCACTAAAGTACAGGGAAACTCAACGTTGCTGCTCGTCGATTGTGCGCCTACGGCACAAACCGTGCGTTATACGTTCCCCGCGCGTACGGTGTCCAACGTGAAGAAAGTGAAATTCCCCGAAGTGGAAGTTTACTGGTACGACGGCGGTTTGCAACCGATGCGTCCCGAAGGCGTGCCTGCCGGAAGAAATTTGAATGATCACGGCGGCGCCGCGATTTTCTATGGAACGAAAGACACACTGATTTGTGGCTGTTATGGCAAAGATCCATGGTTGGTATCTGGCCGTACGCCCAAGTCGCCCGAGGTATTGCGCAAAGTAGAGGAAAGCCACGAGATGGACTGGGTGCGCGCCTGCAAGGAAAATGCAGCCAACCGCGTGAAAACGGTATCCGATTTCTCGGAAGCAGGCCCGTTCAACGAAATGGTGGTAATGGGGGTGTTGGCTGTGCGCCTGCAAGCGCTCAATCAAGAATTGCACTGGGACGGCGTGAACATGCAGTTTACCAATATTCCGGCTGACGCGACGGTTAAAACCGTGATCGAAGACGGCTTCAAAATTACCGACGGACACCCGACATTCGATAAGACTTACACCGAGCCGCAAAATGCGCTGGCATTTGCCAACGAAATGATTAAGCATACCTATCGCGATGGGTGGAAATTACCGGCAATGCCCGGGGCGTAACACGTGAAGCGTGAAGCGAAACATGAAACGCATTTCGCTTTACGCCTAACACATTTCGTTTAACAAAAATAACATTTTAAAAAACAACAATATGAAAAAAAATACGCTATTATTGAGTTGCATAGTGGTTGCAGGTGCATTGTCGTCCTGTGGCGGTGGTGCAACAACGCCGAAATACACCGTATTGGATAAACCGGCGGTTGACCTTTCTACATTTCCGGTAGATAAAGCGGGCTACATTGTGCTCTTCGACGGACAAACTTTCAACGGTTGGCGCGGCTACGGCAAAGACAACGTGCCGGGCAAATGGGTGATTGAAGACGGCTATATCAAATTTAACGGCTCCGGCGGCGGCGAAGCGCAGGAAGCCGATGGCGGGGATATTATCTTCAACCACAAATTTAAAAATTTTGAACTGCTCTTGGAGTGGAAAATTTCTAAAGGCGGTAATTCCGGTATCTTCTATTTGGGACAGGAAGTAGAAACGAAAGCTAAAGACGGCAAATCGCAATTAGAGCCGATTTACATTTCGGCGCCCGAGTTTCAGTTGCTGGATAATGAAAACCATCCCGACGCCAAATTGGGCAAAGACAACAACCGGCAAGCCGCTTCGCTGTATGACATGATTCCGGCTGTTCCGCAAAGTGCGAAGCCTTTCGGCGAATGGAATGAAGCAAAAATAATGGTATATCAAGGTACGGTAGTGCATGGGCAAAACGGCGCAAATGTATTGGAATATCATTTGTGGACGCCTCAGTGGACGGAGATGTTGCAAGCCAGCAAATTCAGCGAAAAAGCATGGCCGCTGGCCTTTGAATTGCTGAACAACTGCGGTGGCGTCAATCGTGAAGGATACTTCGGATTGCAAGACCACGGCAACGACGTCTGGTTTCGTAATATCCGTATAAAATTATTAGATTAACTTTAGAATAATGAGAAAAATATTTTTACTGTGTATCGCTGTGTTGTCCTTGTGGACGGCGTGCACAACAGCGCCGGCAGCGCAACAGCTGCCGAAGAAAGACATCGCCTTGCAACTGTATTCGTTGCGCGAAGATTTTAGCAAGGATTTTGACGCCGCTATCAAAGCCACAGGCGACGCGGGTTACACCGCCATAGAAGCCGCCAACTACGGCGACGGAAAATTCTACGGCAAAACGCCCGAAGATTTTAAGGCCGCCGTAGAAGCAGCGGGGATGAAAGTGCGCTCCTCGCACACTACAAAAACGCTATCGGAAAAAGAACTGCGCACCAAAGATTTTTCCGAATCGCTGGCATGGTGGGACAAAGCGATTGACGCACACGTGGCCGCCGGTATGCAATACATCGTAGCGCCGGGGATGAACATGCCCAAAACGCTTGCCGACCTGCAAACGTATTGCGATTATTACAACGTCATCGGACAAAAATGCAAGGAAAAAGGCTTGTCGTTCGGCTACCACAACCACGCGTACGAGTACGTCAAAATTGAAGACGTGCTGATGTATGACTATATGTTGGAGCACACCAACCCCGACCTGGTGTTCTTCCAAATGGACGTATATTGGACGGTCATGGCGCAGCAAAGTCCGGTGGAATATTTCCAAAAATATCCCGGACGTTTCACCCTGCTGCACATCAAAGACCGCAAGGAATTGGGACAAAGCGGCATGGTGGGCTTCGACGCTATCTTTAAAAACACCGACGTCGCAGGCACAAAACACCTGATTGTGGAAGTGGAGCAATACAATTATACGCCTGTGGAAAGCGTTAAAGTCAGTTTGGAGTACCTGCTGAATTGCCCGCTGGTAAAGGAAAGCTACGCCGTTGAACGGTAATGCTGTTTATCATGTATGGAAATTCCTTTTGCCGAAGCGTATAAAATTAAGTAGAACCCGTCCATTGCTTATTGGAATTAACTTTACAGGCTATTCTCTTCTATTACCGCCTGTCTGTTTCCCCAGCCGAAGCCCAGTACGATAAAATGCGAGCCGCCCAATTGGCGGTATTCGTTGCCCAATTGATGGGTGTAGCGGTAGCGCAGCGACAGGTTTTTGAACAGGACAGCCCCGAAGGCAAACTGTAGCGAGGAGTAGGCCGCCCATCCTGCGCCCACTTCAAAGCGGCGGTTGTAGCTTG
>JAISYG010000013.1 GCA_031270075.1 Dysgonamonadaceae bacterium | reverse complement strand
CATCATCCTTACCAATCAGCAAAACGCATCGCTCAAAGCCGTGATTTACAACATCAACAAATCGTTTGAAGACGAATCGAGGGCAATCATCGTTCATTCACGGATTGTGGATAAACGCAGTTTCGAGCTGTTGCCCGGAATGTATGTAACCGGCTTAATCAACACCGGCAAGCAGAAAACGCAAGCCGTTCCCAATGATGCCATTGTAAGCAAAGACGGCAAAAAATACATTTTTGTATTGGAAGACGAGGAGGACGACGACGAACACGGTAAATCATTCCACTTTTCCGCCCTTGAAGTGATTACAGGAGTGAGCGAACTCGGCTACACGCAAATAACGCCTGTCGGCGAGTTGGATGCAAATGCTACAATCGTCATATCCAATGCATTTTATGTCGGTTCAATGAGTGTCGACCACGGCGAACACGGGCATTGATTTGGTGTGAAACACCACCATTGAAACGGGACAACCGTTCGTTCACGAATGATCCGCATGATACTGTATCAATCCTTTCATGGGACTTTTGATAATCATATCAATTTGAACGTCTAAGTCGATAGCGATTTGCATGAGTAAGTCCGAATACGTGTCTGCTACTGTCCCAATAAAGCGGACGCTGTAATTGATGTAATCGTATTGAAACACATTACGGACGAAAAACGATTTCAGGTTATCATACACCAATCCATACACGTAAGGGTGGTATAAATGGTCGTACAGGAAAAACGATATTTTCGACAGGAAACGATTCGGAAAAGGTTGAGTGTAAATCAAATCGAGGAGTCCGTCGGCCGTAATTCCGTAACGGGCGTAAAAAGCTTTCATGATTATTTCCGGAGCCAGTTTTTTTAGGCAATCCGCTAAAAACGTTTTACCCAAAGATGCGCTGCTGCCCTCATCGCCCAGTATATAACCCAGCGGACGCACCTTTTTGATGATTTCATGGCCATCGTAAAGGCAGGAATTGGAGTCGGTATCCAATACGCAGGCAATACCGGCACTTCGTTGAAACAAAGCCCGAGCGGCGCCATACGAATCACTTTCGATCTGTGCGCGGGTTTTGAGCTGCGATTCCAAAGAAGCCTTGACAATGGCTTTCCGCTCATCGGCTGCACAACCGGTACCATAGAAATAGATGGCATCCAATTTCGATTTAAAAAAAATGGGTGGTAAGTTTTCGCGAATCAAGTGGCTGACTTGCTTCCTTGTTTGAAAAAAAGGATTAATCCCTTCGGATTCGCAATATTCCACCATAAAACCGTTTTCGACCAAACACCATTGCGCAGTATCGGAACTGCTTTCTGCTATTAGAATCACTATTGAACGAGTTCTTTATTTGTTTTTCAAAATTTTATGCAAAAGTACAATTTTCTATTATAAAATAAAAACAAAGTAATCATTTGAATCAAAACGACCCTTGGATTACCAAACCGGATGCCAATCGCGTATCTGTTAACCCTTCTGAAAACGCGAAGGCGACTTCCCAAACTGCACTTTAAAACACTTGCTGAAATAAAACGGATCGTTAATACCCACTTTATAGGAAACTTCCGACACATTCAAGTGGGTCGTTACCAACAATTCGGCTGCTTTTTTCAAGCGAATGATGCGAAGATATTCGTTGGGCGAATGGCCGGTAAGACCTTTTACCTTTTTGTAAAAAGTAGTACGTCCCATACCGGCTGTTTGTGCAAAAGCGTCCACAGAAAAATCAAAATCTCCCATATTCTGCTCAATCACATCGTGGATTTTGTCGATAAATTCTTTGTCTTTGTCCGTAACGCTAATCGGGAGGACAGGCATTCCTGGTTCCTGTGCAAATTTCCGTTGCAATCTCTCCCGCTGTTCGATGAGTTTAAATATACGGGCTACCAAATATTTGATACTAAACGGTTTGGTAATGTATGCATCGGCGCCGGCTTGGATGCCTTCCAACTGATGTTCTTCCGAAGAATGGGCAGTCAGGAGGACAATGGGAATATGACTGGTCAGAAAATCCTCTTTCAAGCGACGGGTTACTTCAAAACCATCGATGCCAGGCATCATCACATCGCAGATAATCAGATTGGGTTGTTCCTGTACTGCTTTTTCCAGACCTTCCGTTCCATCTTTGGCGACAATCACCGAAAAAGCATCGTTCAACTGGCTGGATATAAATTCGCGGACTTCATCGTCATCTTCAATGACTAATAGTTTATAAGCTTTATAGTGTTTACCCGGCAGTGAATTTTCGTGGAAATCCATTATGGATAAAACTTCAACAGCCGAATCGGTATATTTAGACGCCGGTTGCGTTTCCTCTATGGTTTCGTTTCTGTAATTATCGTCCGACAAGGGCACAGCAACGGTAAAACAGGCGCCACCCAACTCGGAATCGGCATATTCGATTTTTCCTTTGTGTGTCGCTGCCAATTCGGCGGTAAGATGTAAACCCACTCCGGTTCCTCCGATCGACGAATTGAATTGGGCAAAACGAACAAACAGTGAGTTTTGTTTTTCTTTCGGAACACCGACGCCATTGTCGGCTACACTGAGGCTGAATTGATCGTCCGGTTCCGAAAAAACCAGCCGCATCACAATCATGCCGTTGTCGGGTGTGTGCTTCATCGCATTCGACAACAAATTATAACCCATTTTATCCCATTTGCTTCTATCCAACAGCATTTCTTTTTGCGGCAGATTGCTTTCAAAGAGAAATTCAATTTTTTTCTTTTCCGCCAACTCTTGAAATGTCTGGTAAATATCATAAAAGAAAGCTACCGCTTCCGTGCGTGTTAGTTGTAATTTCAATCCCTTGTTCTGTAATTTTCTGAATTCCAGCAACTGATCGATTAAGCGAAGCAAGCGGGAAGCGCTTTTCGACATTTGATTCACTTGTTTTGTAGCCGCTTCCGGCAAGTTTCCCATAGCCGTCAGATTTTCAATCGAACCCCGGATAATCGTTAAAGGCGTCCGAAATTCGTGTGAGATATTGGTGAAAAAACGGAGTTTATATTCCGTCAATTGCCGTTCCACTTCTACTTCCGTATGCAAACGGTTGATTTGTTTGATAATCCGGATTGAAAAGAAAACGGCGACAATCGCCGCAAGGAAATACAGGATGTAAGCCCAAACGGATTGCCAAAAAGGAGGTAAGATAACGATCTTCAACATCGTTTCCTC
>JAISYG010000011.1 GCA_031270075.1 Dysgonamonadaceae bacterium | reverse complement strand
TTTTCGGCAATGTACGCTTTTTCCTTTGAGTACGAAATGCCATTATGAGCAATTTCTATCGATGCGAACAAGCGTATTTTCTGTTTTGACAATCTGGGAATAAAATATTTTTCTTCTAATGAAAATCTATATCCTGATATGTCTTTGGCTCCCATCGTTGAAATCCCCATTAAATATGCTGCCGAAAATTGAGTGGCAAAATGCCCGTAATTTCTTTGGTAAGCAAATTCGATACCTGGGTTAAAAAAATCAATAATTCTCAGAGGAGAGAACGTTACATAATTCTTGTTCCATTCAGTACTTTGTTGAGCAAATGATAAACTTGTAACAAAAATAAAAAATAAAAATAAGGCTGTTTTTTTCATAATATATTTCTCCTATAATTTAATATTCCACATCCACATAAAAAGGGTATAACATTTTTTCACTCAAAATCTTCGGGATTAATGGTTAAATACCATTCTTTATCTCGCTTCCCTATATCAATAGGTATCCAATCATCTGCATTTAAATATTGTTTTTGTGAAACAATACCATCTTTTATTATTACTATTTGTTTGCAGATATATTGACCTGAAATATTACCAACTACTCCAAATTCCTGATAAAATAAGAAACTGTCTTTTGGTGTAATTTCAAAATCAACAATTTGCTCATTCCACAAAGTAATTTTAACATCTATTGTTTCTTTACAATTATTTGTGACAAAGTAAAAATCGTTGTATTCAGGGTCACACGACGTCATTAATAGTGTAAAAAGTATAAACCTTAATATCGTTTTCATATATTTATTGTTTAATAGTTCCACATCCAAATAAAAGGCCACAACATTGGAGCAAAAGCAAATTCATACCATTTATAGCTACTTGTTGTTTGTTGGGTATATTGTAATTTTGTTGGCGTTATATTTAAATTTTCAAAACCACGCCTGTTTGCATCTTGCTCGGTGAATCTACTGTGATAAATAGCACTTGCAATACCTGTTCTAAACAAATACATTGCCCCCTGTATTCCACTTTGGTAAGTATGTCCAAATTCGTGAGCAAATAAATCTGTGCTATACCCAACATCATCAGGATTTAAAGCAATATTTGTCCCGCCTACTATATAGTCGCCAAGCGATATTGCTCCATTTATTCCAAATGCATCTGTGTAATTAGATCGAGTTATTAATCTTCCCTGATAAAACCCTGTTGCATTAACTTTGTTTCCAATATTTAGAGAGTGTGTAAGCACATTCCCAATTTCACTTTGCAGCATTTCTCTACCCCCAAAACTAAAAGCATTAAACAATTGCAAGCCCCATTCGCCAATAGTTGCTGTTTTATCAAAGTAAAAATTTCCAATAATACCAGTAAATCTGGCGGCTTCTATTTTTGCCCAATTACCCATATTGCTCCAGTTACTGGTAAAAACACCATCTCCAAGCGATTTTGTAAAATCAATACTATTCCATGTGAAACTTGTAGTAGAGGCTGTCGCAAGAATAGTTGTATAAGTTGCCGTACCTATTGTCGCAAATCCCGCTGTTGTTGATACAGGGTCTGCCAACATAGGCAATCCTAAAAGTGCTACACCCAATGCCCAGTGCCACCATTTTTCTCCACTTGGGTCTGAAAATTTAAACGGGTTATTCAAACAGTACGAGTACCGGTTATAACTCTGCGAGAAATCCGGCATTTGCACAAAGGGATCGGGGCTTAGAAAACGCCCCAGCAGCGGGTCGTACATTCTTCCGTTCATGTTGATCAGGCCAAATTCCGGCAGGTGTTCGTGGCCGGTGTAGCCGCGGTGGAAGATGTATAGCTTCGCCACGTCAGTCACATTGGAATAACGCATATCGCTGTTTTTCAGCGAGAAATTGCATTTTTTTGCCATTTTGAATACCTCTCTTTATGTGCAAATTTACATGAAAATGTTGAAATAAACGTACTCAAAAAACTATTTTCCATACGGCGGGTACATTTTCATATTTTTCATCCTTTCATCCGGCGGGTATGGAACAGTCCAGTTCAAACTGTTTAAATCTTCCAACGTCAAATCGTAACGTTGTATCGCCATTGTTTCAGTAACTATAAAATTTTCATCGAGAATATGTGGTTCCAAGAATGTCTTTTCAAAAATAAAGACTGAAAGGTATTGCAAATTTTTTAAATCAAACCTCTCTTCCCACCAACTTCCTAATAAAGATTCTACTACCCGTCCTGATGCACCCGATTCAACCACCCTAAAGTCAAACCAAGTTGGACAAGGATAATTTATTGTAGTATCAGGATAATTTTCTGATCCATATACGAATATATGAATTTTACTATTATTCTCAATAGTGATAAGCGAATGACGGCCATCTCTATAATACATTCTATCACAACTAATTGTTATTATTGACATATATGCCAATAATATTACCATTGTTATTTTTTTTATTTTATTCATAGTAAGTATAAATATTTATTGTTATCTCCAAAAATAAGAAGTAAAGAATTCAAAAGGCATAATATAGCCTAAGCCTAAGCGATAGGAATATGACTTAGAATTAGCTGCATATTTCAACGAAAAGCGATCATACTGTGTTGGCGTTATTTTGTTTTGAAAATAACGCATTGAACGATAATTGGCGTCCTGTTCCGCCCAGTTTTCCATATGTCTTCCTTCTGGCGTAGTTGAACTTGAAAATGCCATATTGTACCAGGACATATTGCCAAACCTGCGTATTTGCAGGTAGTGTCCGTATTCATGGAGTAATGTCATATTATCCGCGTTAATGCCGCCATTTCCATCAATATCAGGTACTATCGTAATATTACTACCAACAGTTACACCGTCACGATTCATCCACTTTGCCTGCAAAACTGTTGCCCCGTGAAAAAATCCAACATTTACTTCACCTGGGCTAAAAGCGTTTGCAACTCCGTGCCACGCTTGTCCGAAAGCGGTAACCGGCATTTCGTAAGTATAACGCGACATAAACTGCCAATAACGCTGAAAGAAATTTAAACTTTCGTCGGTTTTGAACATGCCTAAGGAAAGTTTCCAGGCATTGCCTGCCCTTTTCCCCAGGTTGCCTCCCCAGATGGAGCCGATGGCGGCCAGCGCCGTGTTGCCGACGCCATTTCCCAGTCCGATACTCCCCACCGCGCCTGCCACCGTAAAACTCGAAACGCCCGCGGCAAAAGCAGTACTTGAAATGATACCCGGCGTTGCAGGTATCGTTGTGGCAACACCTGCCATCCCTATCCCTAAGGAAGATGCCGCTCCCGCGGTAAACAGCGCCGTTGTACTTACGGCTCCACCTGTCAGCACGTCCGCTAACGCCGCCCACCAGCCCCATTTGTTCCCGCTGGGGTCGTTGTATTTCAGCGGGTTGTTCAAACAATACGAGTACCGGTTGAAGCTCTGCGAGAAATCCGGCATTTGCACAAAGGGGTCGGGGCTTAGAAAACGCCCCAGCAGCGGGTCGTACATGCGGCCGTTCATGTTGATCAGGCCGAACTCCGGCAGGATCAATATTGATGAATCTTTTATCGTTTTATTTTCCATACGGCGGCCATTGTCTTATATTCCTCATTGCTTCTGTCGGCGGATAAGTAAGTGTCCAATCCAGTTTTTGCAGGTCTTCCAAACTCAAATCATAGCGTTTCAAAAGCATATAATGCTTTACTATTGTATCCCAAGAAGTATTGTGCACCATTGATGCATCCAGAATCTTCACATTGAACGTATCGTAATCATACGCACTATTCGGATAAGTCTCCTTGTCTTTAAACGTACCTTCAAAACACCCCCTGCCTGTATAAAAAATGTATTCATCCGAATTACCTTTAACCGTATGCAATGATATTTCTTCGGTTTTCGACCTTCCGTATGTGGAAGGGTCTTTGGGAACAGTATCTCCCCATCCTTCCTTTATATACACATCTATTAAAGATTCGTTTTTGAAATACATCCTATGATGGCAATTTTCACTGTCTTTTGGATAACAGGCATGCACCAAGAGGAGTATCCAACAATATAAAAATATCACATAAACTGTTTTCATATTATTATTGTTCATTTAAAATAAGACTGTTTATCAGTCCGTTTATAAAAATATTAGGCCCCAACACATAATCATACCATGACAACCTTACTACATGAGATAAGGCCTGCTGATTGACGGGATCATCGTAAGGAAGATTCGGATTGTATCCATTGATTTTATTCGGAACTTTACTGGTATTAAAATCCCATCCATTATAATTTTTAACGTATCGGTTGAAATATTTAAACGCTCGTATATTGGCATCCTGTTCGACCGGATGATTCATTGGATCCCCTTTACCATTAAACGCACTTGGTATGGCATATCGCTGGAAATAAAAAATCCCACTTCTCTGGCTTTGTAAATAATGACCATATTCGTGTTGAAACGTACTTTCATTGGGATCGGCTTTTAACCCGTTCCCTCCAAGAATAAAACTCCCCAAAGTCACCCCCAACTGTCCATAGGCAGATTCCGAATAAAACGTTACAGTCGTGGCGCCACCATAGTAATCTACACGGTTAACTCCATAAAACAGATTCTGGATACTTGACATAGCATGTCCTATTCCTGATTGGAAACTTTGCCATGTATGTCGAGAGAATACCTCCCAAAACTGTCCGCCTGATTTTTTGTGGGGATCGTACGCATATAATCCTGCATTGATCTTCCATTGTTTATTGGTTAACGACCACGAAGCCGTGGGATCAATATCTGAAAAATGTCCGGATGTAATGAACATTCTGGTAAAATCTACTGCCATGGTTGTAACCATTGAATTCACCAAAGACAGTGAATATCCTCCTCCCGTGACCACATCCGCTAACACGCCGGTGAGCCAGTGCCACCACTTGTTCCCACTCGGATCGGTATATTTCAGTGGGTTGTTCAGGCAGTAACTGTACCGGTTGAAACTTTGCGAGAAATCCGGTAGCTGCACAAAGGGGTCGGGCGAGAGAAAACGCCCCAGCTGCGGGTCGTACATGCGGGCGTTCATGTTGATCAGGCCGAACTCCGGCAGATGTTCATGACCGGTGTAACCACGCATGGTAATGTCGCTGCCCGTCGTCCGCGTACGTTTGCCCCACGCATTGTACCAATAGCGGGAAGCAATGTTCTTACCGGCGTCGGTAAGCGTCCGCAGGCTGCCGAGGTGGTCGGTGTGGGCATAATACAGGCCGGTTGTTCCGCCCGTTTTTACGGCTATGGCCGCCAGTCCGTCGGGGCTGTAAATATAGTCGTATTCTTTGCTTCCGTTTCCGTCAATGATCTTTTCATAATTTCCCGCATAAATGTGGGTGGTGTCCGGCGGTGCATTGCCGGTATAGGAGGTGGCGATAACGCGCTGTTGTCCGGCGCCGTATGCCAGCGTGAGTTTTTTAGCGCCCTGCTCTATTTGGGATGTGCGGTCGAACGAGGTATATTGTATATCCATCGCCGGCGGCACATAACCTGCGGCAGGGTCGGTAATGCCAGTAACGGCATGGTTGTTGTTATACTGGTAGGTTCCCACATCATATTTGGTTACGATGTTACCGTTGGCTTGGTAGGTCATAGTTTGCGCCGTTGCGCCGTTCAGGCTAAGGCTGTTGAAGCGGTTCAGGGCGTCGTAGCCGAATGTCTCATTGCGCGAGTGGGTCAGGTCGTTGCGTACGCCGAGGTTGCCGCTTTGTACGGAAAAGGTGTAGTCGATTTCGTCCAGCACGCTGCCGCCGTCCTGCAATGCAATATTCTCCAAAGTGTAATCGGAGGCATTGTATGTTCTGGTCACGGTTAACCCGTTGCCCAGGGTACTGCCTGTTATCTGCCCAAAGGCGTTAATGGCGGTCGGTTGCCATATTGCGGTATTGTCGCTTCCGTTGCGCAAAGCGGTCAAATAGCCGTCGCTGTTGTAGGCGTACAGCAGCGAGAATCCGGATGGCGAAGTTTTCTGCGACAAACGTCCGTAAGTATCATAAGCGTAGCCTGTACTGTAAACGGTTCCGTCTATCCGTTCGTTTTCCTGCGTTACCAGCCCCAGCGAATTGTAATAATATTTGTTCGTTTCCGTTCCGTCGCTCAGTATTTTATCCAATTGCCCTTTTCCGTTTCCGGAAGAAATATATTGATAGGTAAGCGTTCCTTCGGGTCGGTTTTTTTCGGTGAGTCTTCCTGCCGCATCGTAGGTCATCGTGGTTTGCTGTCCGCGTGCGTTCGTCTGCGAACGCAGCCTTCCGTAGGCGTTGTATTCATACTGGACGGTATTGCTTTGGTTGGGATCATCCAGTGCGGTGCGGTATCCGCGGTCGTCGTAAGCAATGCCGGTAGTAAGGCCCGCTGCCGTTACCGTTACCGGTTGGCCCAGGCTGTTGTACGCATAGCTCACCGTGCCTCCCCCGTCGCTTACCGATGCAATAAGTCCGGCGGTATTGAGCGTAGTGGTACGGAATGTTCCGTCGGGACGGGTTATGGTGGCGGTCAATCCGCTATAGGTATAATTGGTAGCTCCGGCAAGCGAAGTCACTGTTGACGGGCGTCCGTATGTATCATACGTATATTCCGTATATTGAGTGCCCGAATTTCCATATCCGGGCAGATAACTGCGGTAAAGTTGCCCCTTGAGGTTGTATTCCTTTTTGCTGTAAATATCGCCGGAAAAACCTTTGACGCAGTTCTTTACTTCCTGTCCTGCGGCATTGTACCATACCGACTGCGAGGGAGCGCCCTGTTCGCTGATGTTGATCCGGTATGTTTGACCGTTGCTGTAGTTGATGTCCCAATTCCGGACATAGGATACGGTTTTCCCCGTAGGCAGCGTTTTGATGGTCATCCTGCCGAAACCGTCATACTGGCAGGAAGTAACATTTCCGTTTATAGCGGTTGTTTGCGTCAACCTGCCGAAAGCGTCATACTGGTTTGAAGTTGTGCCTGTGATATCCGTACTGTTCAGGACAAACCGTCCGGTGGCGTCATAATTCGCCGTTACGGTTATCGTAGGGCAATTATTGGCGGTGGTAGTCACGGTGCGGGAATTGCCGAAAACGTCAAAATTGCTCCACACGGTAGTTACCGCTTTGCTGTTGCCCTGGAAATCGGTTCGCGAAGTCAGCCTGCCGTAATTGTCATAGTTGAATCCTGTGGTTTCCGAGAATGTTCCCTGAAGCCCGCTACGTTGCACCGTAACCTGAGTAAGCCTGTTTTTGAAACTGCTGCCTTTGGCCGCCCAGGTGTTGGTGGTCGCAGTGGTCAAATTTCCCCGTGTTTCGGTAATCGCGGAAGGATTGCCGTCATCTGCCGTGTTGAAGGTATAATTGGTCGTAACGGCCAGCCCGGTCAGATGATCGGTTGCCACTTGTCGATAAATATACGGGAAAATTCGCTTGGTTCCCAAATACTGGTAAGTATTTAAAAAAGTAACGGTAGATATGCCGGTGGTGCCGGAATAATTCTTTATTTCCTGCTTTATGGGATATACATTATAGTAGTAAGTATTATAGCCGTAATCGGTTATAGTTTTCCTGTTTTGGTGATAGTTGTAGGTCTCTATCTGTCCGAAACCAAGGAAGCCTTTTCCCTGCTTGTGGAATCGAGGTTGGTCATAGTAAAATGCTGTAGAAGAATACGTTTCTCCTGTCGTTGAGGACATCGCCGTAGCAATCCACAAACATTGCAGCCGGATGCCGACATCCTGAATCATCCCATAAACATAGGATTCTCCGGTATTCTCGGGATAAATTGCATGTATTCGGACGTATTAGGCCTGGAACCGTTGACATCTGCATGGAAAGGCATTACGATCAATGAAAACATGTTCGAGGATTTGTATCGCCGCCCGCTACGTCGGGAACAGTTTACCAAATACGGTATTTGGCCGCAATTTGACGTGTTCAGGGAAGGCTTGTCATCCGGCGCATCATACGGCGACGGCTATGCACTACAAACCATGTTGCTGTATGATAAAATGGATATGGTAGAATCATCCTTGAAGTGGCTGTCCCACTCGACATACAGTCCGGTTCCCGAGTATCAACTTCGACGGGAATCACCATATTATTTTTACGAACGCTCATATTCTCCTGATGCAGTGGGTAAACTGGCCTTGGACGAAGGATGTGGAGCGTTGAATTTGGTGACTGTGTCGGAACCGCTTAAAGTCGCCCGGTTGATCATGGGGGTCAACAGTACGGTAACGGGGAAAGTCGAACTTGTTCCGCGCCTGCCGGCTTCCATCAGTGAATCCGTAGCTGAAAACTGGCCGCTTGTCACATCTGCCGGAATCGTACGTGTGGATATCTCTTGCAAAAAAGAAAACAATACCTACAAAATAATATTTCGTACGCGTTCAGGGGAAAAAATTCCCGAAGTTGTCGTTCGGCTTCCATCTAAGAAGAAATATAAACGGATCACCTTGAAAAATGTTTCTGAGTTCAGCCTGTAAAGTAAACGTATCTCTCAGGATGGGGACGTTGTTCATATTGTACTGGTTAACTGGCGTCAAAGAAAATTATGACTGTCCGCTAAACTTTTTTCCATTGCATGCGTTTGGAAAACTGATGTTTTTCATGTAATTTTGCGGTGTAAGTAAGTAGATAGACAGGTAAAAAAAATGCGATATGCTTAGCATGGTTACGAAAATTTGCACTATTTTTGCAGAAGAATAAAAATTTCTTGGCGATGAAAGAGTTTAATACAGCAGGTCCCTGTAACAGCGTAAAGCATTACATGATTGACGCCGCCACCCGCCTGCACGGCGTGGAGCAGTTGATAGACGGTGAAAAATATTTTGTGATTCATGCCGCGCGGCAGAGTGGGAAAACAACCTACCTGAAAGATTTGACCCGAAGGCTTAACGCCGGCGGGAACTATTATGCGCTGTACTGCTCGCTGGAAAACGCACAGGGTGTGATTGAACCGGAAAAGGGAATACCGGCAATCATCAGTTGTCTAAGAGGCAACTTTTCCACTGCCGACATCCCGCAAGGAGACAAGTTTGCGCAGGCAGCCGATTTAACCGACTACATATCGGTGCTAAAATCATCGTTGACACGTTTCTGCAAGTTGCTCGACAAGCCGCTGGTGGTTTTGTTCGACGAGGCCGACTGCTTGAGCGAAGGGACATTGATTTCTTTCCTGCGGCAGTTGCGCGACGGGTACAACAACCGGCCGGAAGTGCCGTTTGTGCACTCGGTAGCGCTGGTGGGCAT
>JAISYG010000080.1 GCA_031270075.1 Dysgonamonadaceae bacterium | reverse complement strand
TACGAGATAGCTATCGGCAATTCCTTCCGGGAATCGTTTTTTGAGGAGTTGATGAAGAAAAAGGGATGAATAATTGTTTTTGCGACAAGGGAAGGTTTCCGAATGACGAAGAAATATTTTCGGACAACAGAAAAAGGTTTCCGGGCGACGAAGAAATATTTCTGAAAGACAAAGAAATGTTTCTGAATGGAGGAGAAATGTTTCCATGTAATAGAGAAAGGATAAAATACCGTATGTCGCTCAAATATCCCGTTCCGTCTCTTTTCTGCCGGGTTTGGTCTCAAAAAAATCTATCGCATTTATTCCCGATATACTTTTGTCGCCTGAAAAGTAATAACAGTAAAGAAACGTAAAAGGACATGAAGAAAAAAACATTGGTTTTATGGGCAATAATGATTGCCGGAATATCAATACAAGCAACGGCGCAAACGAAAGGGAACATCCGCGGCGTTATCATTGATGCGGCTTCGGGACAAACGCTGCCATACGTAACCGTGGTGGTATTGAATACCAGTCCTGTTGTTGGTGCGACGACCGACGAACAGGGAGTTTTCACACTGCCGTCGTTATCTGTCGGTCGCTATAACATTCAAGCGTCGTTTATTGGGTACGAACCGGCGACAATTCGCGAGGTGATGGTTTCGTCGGCAAAAGAAACCGTGCTTGAGATTACAATGAAGGAAAGTGTTTTGACGCTGGACGAAATAGTCGTCCGACCGAAGACAAACAAAGAAGCGCCGCTCAACCCGATGGCAATGGCGGGGGCGCGGATGCTCAGCGTGGAAGAGGCGAGCCGCTATGCCGGCGGATTCGACGACCCGGCACGTTTGGTTACAGCTTTTGCAGGCGTGGCGGGCGACGTAACAAGCAACAGCATCGCCATCCGGGGCAACTCGCCGCAGTCCCTGCAATGGAAACTGGAAGGCGTCGAAATACCCAATCCCAGCCATTATCCGGAAATCGCCGGCGTGGGCGGAGGAGTTCTGACGGCATTCAGTTCGCAGGTGCTTGGTAATTCCGATTTCTTCGCGGGCGCTTTTCCGGCGGAATACAACAATGCCTTGTCCGGCGTATTTGACATGGCGCTGCGCAACGGTAACAACCAACGATACGAACACACGGCGCAAATAGGGACGCTCGGCGTGGAATTTGCTTCCGAAGGGCCTTTCAAAAAAGGAGAACGGGCGTCTTACCTGTTTAATTACCGCTATTCGTCGATGGCTTTGGCAGGCGACATTGTCGGCGGCGATTTGGCAAAAGTTGCCGGTATGCGTTATCAGGACTTATCGTTCAAAATCAATCTCCCGACAAAAAAAGCAGGAATATTCTCGCTGTGGGGCATCGGCACATCCGACGGTTTTATCAGTGACTTGCCGGATGACCTGACCGGCTACGACTACATTCCCATCGAACAGACGGCACGCCAATATATGGGAGCGGCGGGACTGGGGCACAAGATTTTCCTCAACGAAAATAGTTTCCTGAAATCCACATTGGCAGTCACGTATGCCGAAAACCATACCACGACAAACCTGTACGACGCCAATCGTCAAAATCCACAGCCGATACAGGATATGCTGGATAAAAACGCCAATCTTGTTTTCAACTCATACCTGAATACGAAGTTCAGCGCCCGTCACACAAATCGTAGCGGCGTCACGCTGACCGGTTTATTTTATGATGACAACTACAGTATTGCGCCGAACTATCCATATTCCAAGGGCGAAGCGATGCAAAACTTTGCAGACACTGACGGAAACAGCCTGCTGGCTTCTGCGTTCAGCCAGTCATCTTACCAATTCAACGAACGCTTTACGGCACAGTACGGCATCAATGTTCAATATTTTGCGCTCAACCGGCATTGGACATTTGAAAATCGTGCAAGTATCCGCTGGCAGCCGGTTTCGCGCCATTCGGTTGCTTTGGCTGTTGGATCGCACAGCCGGCACGAACGTCTCGATTATTATTTCGTCACAACGCCGGAAACGGGCGACCGTCTCGTGAACAAAGACCTTGATTTCGCCAAGGCGTATCATGCGGTATTGAGTTACGACTGGAGCATTTCGGAGAATATACATTTCAGGATTGAGCCTTATTTTCAATATCTTTACGATGTGCCTGTCGTACCGGGCAGCGGCATTTCCATTATCAACCAAACCGATTTTTATATGACCCACCGTTTGGTAAATGATGGAAAAGGGCGGAATTTCGGAGTCGATTTCACCTTTGAACGGTATCTGAAAGACGGTTACTACTACATGCTGACGGCATCCATTTTTGATTCCAAATATCGCGGAGGCGACGGCATCTGGCGTAACACCCGCTACAATCGCCGTTTCCTCGCCAATGCATTGGGTGGAAAAGAGTGGATGCTCGGACGAAACAGACAGAATGTGTTGGGCGTGAACATACGCCTGAACCTAATGGGCGGCGGTTACTACACACCTCTCGACGAAGCGGCGTCGCTTGCCGGACAGCGTCCTGTCGAAGACGAAAACCGCATCATGGACAGTCATAACTCGCCGGCTTTTACTGCGCACATAACTGTAAGCTACAAAATCAACAAGCCGGGATTGGGACATGAGTTCGGTGTAAAGATGCTGAATGTGACCGGAAGTAAGGATTTCTACAATTTCGACTATAACTACCGTACCGGACAAATGGAACAAACAACGGCGGCAGTCAGTATACCGAATATTTACTACAAAATATCGTTTTAGAAATGATCCGAATTGGAAGATAAGATATAATATGGGGCAGTTTGTACACAATCTCAAGAAAAGCATCAATATGAACAAATACAACAGGATAACAAAAAAAGATAATTTAATATATTCAATATGAAGAAAATAAATGTAGTTTTAATGTTAGTGTTATTTTCAGGTTTTAATTTATTATGCACGGCTCAAAACAACGACGAGAACAGCGGTAATAAAAAAAATAAATACGTTTTATATAGCGTGTTTGCCAATTATTTGCCTGACGGTTTTAATTTTCCGGGAATCGGATTTGTAAATATGGCAAAAGGCAATCATTCGACGGCTTACATTGGTCTGGTTAATTATGCCGATTGCCTGTCCGGAACGCAAATCGGGTTGGTAAATACCGCCAAACAACTTCCAGCAGGCGTACAAATTGGCCTGGTAAATACCAATTTGAATAAACTGACAGGAGTACAGGTCGGTTTGATTAACGTTAATGGCGGAAAAGTAAACGGTTTGCAGTTAGGTCTGGTCAATTATTCCGATACGGTTTCGGGCGTTCCTCTTGGTCTTATTTCAGTTGTTCGAAAAGGAGGTTATCGCGCTTTGGAGGTGAGTATATCGGAAATCGCGCCCATAAATGTTTCGTTCAAATTGGGAGTAGAGAAGTTGTACACTTCGTTTAATCTGGCATATAACCCAAATGCAGAGCAAAAAGTAGTGCGTGGCGTGGGCATCGGTTCAATCATTCCGCTCCGAAATCAGTTCTTTTTCAATCCCGAAATATCCCAAATGAACACAATTTCAACTAAAAAACATTCATCTCGGCAATTTTTGAGGGCTGTTCCCGGTTTCGGTTTCAAATACAAACGTATGAATATCATCGCCGGGCCTTCCGTATGTTATTTTCACACAAAGAAAGACGGGATTATTAATCAGCCGGTTATGCAGATATTTAGTCATACATTTGATTCCCGTAATAAAATTGTCGTTGGCGTACATGCAGGAATCAGAGTTGTTTTATAGAAAGATATTATATCGTTTTGAAACAAGATGAAATATAAATATGAATCAAGTACAACAGGAAAATAATAAAAAAAGGGCAGTTAAATACATATTTATACTGCTTCTTCAGCGGATCATCGGAATTGGGTTATTTTTTGCCGCTGCCGGAGGATTTAATGATATAAGGGGTATTGCAAATGTTTCTCTTTACCTTATTATCTCTATTGTCGCCTGCATTATAATGTTTTCAGGTCATCGGGAAACATTAAGCGAAAGAGGGAAAAAACAGGATAATACGAAAAATTGGGATAAAGTTCTTCTTCCAATATATGTTCTGTTGGGTTATTACGGCATTTATATTGTTGCAGGACTTGGGAACAGGCTTCATTGGGACGTATTGCCAATAGAATGTTTTTACGTGGGGACAGGGATATATCTGATTTCCTGTGTTTTTATGGTATGGCCGGTTATTGAGAATAAACACTTTGAAGCAACTTCGCGTATTCAGGAAAACAGAGGGCAAACGGTAATAAAAACCGGACCGTATAAAATTGTCAGGCATCCCGGATATGCAGGAATTGTGCTCTGGGCAATAGCCAGTTATTTAATGTTCGGGACTCTTCCGGTTGGGATTGTCGGTTTTGTTATAACAGCAACTATTTGGATCAGGACATATCTGGAAGATAAAATGCTGAAAAATGAACTGGCAGGATATCTGGAATATTCGCAAACAGTTAAATACAGACTATTGCCGTTTATTTGGTGAAAATTAGAATAGAGAATGGAACAGTTTGTGCACAATCTCAAGGAACGTATCAACACCGATATTCAGAATATTGAATTGTCGGAGAATGACATTTGTTTGAAATCGTCGAAAATCATTCAAGTATTGGAGGTGGCTTTTGAAGAATTGAAAATCTTCATAGCCGGTTATACTTTCAAAGACCAGACGGAAGAAATACTGTTTTTCAAAGAAATTAAACCCGGATTGTTCAGCCAGTTAGTGTATCACAACAAACTCTATACTATTGAAATGAGAACTCCGACAGGAAGCGGCAATGATAAGCGTATCTACTGGGAAAACATGCTTGGACGGATAAAGTATTTTTTCGACATGAATTTTGAGTTTTACCATTATTACCGTTCCGGTAGCACTCATTTGGATAAATTTTACTTTCTAAGAGGAAAGCATGATATTCAACTCATTCTGGACAGTTTTTATTTCGAACGGGATACAAGGTTTTCTACAAGCCATGATTTCAAAGTGTCCAAAATACTTGCAAATGAAATGCTGACCGTTTATCTGAACAACAAACTGTTACGGTTAGAACAACATTCACAGTACATAGCTGAGGATAGTTCGGCATTTCTGAAAGCAAAACACACATGGACAGGTTCAAAAACCGACCTTGTGGAAATGATATATGGTATTCATGTCAGGCGTTGCCTGAATAACGGACAAATCGAATTGAAAGAACTTGCCGACTACTTCGGAAATTTTCTCAATATCGACTTGAAGGACATTTATCGTATTTACCTGAATATCAGAAGTCGAAAAGATAGCAGGACTTTGTTCCTTGATTCGATGACAGACGCTTTAAATCATAAAATGGATGAAGACGACAGAAGATAAGATTAATATACTTTGTCATGAAACATAGAATAGTTTATTTAGACGCATTTAGCGTAATCGGAGTAAAGAAATTCGCCTCGAAGGTTGATGGTGCCAACTTTACCAATATCCCTCAGATGTGGGCGGATTTTCCCGTTGACGATTTGAATAAACTGCGGGAACTATCCGATCTGGAGCCGTCGGGCGTGCTGGGCGTGTGTGCGGACATGTATGATAACGGATTTGATTACTGGATTGCCGCCGCAACCACAAAGGAATGTCCCGCCGGATTTGAAAAACTGGATATTCCCGCCTCTCAATGGGTTGTCTTTGAAATCGAAGGCGCCATGCCGAAAGTGATGCAGGACGGTTTCGTGCGGATATTCAACGAATGGTTGCCTTCTTCGGGCTATCAACATGCCAATGCCCCCGAAATCGAATGGTATTC
>JAISYG010000156.1 GCA_031270075.1 Dysgonamonadaceae bacterium | reverse complement strand
AGGACTTTCATAACCGCAGGTCATCGACCTGCGGCAGGGAAGTAAGTAGAGCGCACTACCTTCGCCGAGCGGGGGGGGTAGGTATAGATGTTTCACTCCGCAAGTCGTTGACTTGCGGTTATGAACATGTTGTCTTTCAGACAATACACATAGGTTCATTTCTCACCGTAGAGAAATTTATTTTCTCCCGTAGGGAAATTTATTTCTCACTATCTATCCATTCGACAAGCAATGAAAAACCAGATGGATTATTATTCCGGATTATATACAGATGGTGCAGAAAGATACGAAAGGCTTCTATTCGGCGGATGAGTTACCTACCGTCAATGATTCATCCCTAGACGAGTATTTTTACCAGATTGAGTCAACATTAAAGTAGAAAAACGAACTATCCTCTCTTCAACAGCATTGCAATCTTCATCGACAAATCGAAAAAAACCATCCGAGGATTGACGTTAGCCTCGATATGCCGTTCTGCCAAAGCCAATTCTTCCATAAAATCCACGATATTTGCTTCGTTAACATAGGGAGAGAATTTAAGGGAAAAGTCCTGCTCCTTGCGGTTCATATAATTGATTTCCGGCATTTGCAGCCGATACAGGAAATTTTCCCGTATCATCCGCTGCGAATATGCTAAAAATGCTTTTTGCCGGTCGCGTCCCAGGGAAGCAAATTGTTCGGATTTCAGTTTCATGTTCTGCACATTCCGCGTCCACGAATTGCGCATGATACTGATAAATAAATCCAGACACGCTTCGTTTTCATCCGTCGTATGAATCATGCGGATGGCTTCGGAATAGCTGCCCCTGGATAAGCGAACGACCAGTGGAAGGTCTTCGTCCGGCAACCGGAAAGTTTCCTGCAAGGCTTTTGCCAAATCTGCGTCGTCAATAGGCGGAACCATCCATGTCTGCGTCCGCGAGCGAACGGTGGTGATAATCTTGTCCGGTTCTTCGGATACCAGAAGGAAAACCGTTTTTTCCGGCGGTTCTTCCAACAGCTTCAACAATTTATTGGCTGCCGTTTCGTGCATTTTTTCGGGTAACCAGATGATCATGATTTTATAATCCGATTCGTAGGCACGGAAGTTGAGTTTTTTCAAAATTTCATCACTTTCTCTTGCGTAAATCAGTCCCTGTGCATTTTCCACTGCAATGCTTTCCAACCAGCCGGACAGGGTGCCGTAAGGCGATTCTTGGATAAACAAGCGCCATTCCTGTAAAAAATCGTCGCAAAAAGCGTCCTTACTGCCCTTCTTGTTGATAATGGGAAAAACAAAATGCAAATCGGGATGGGATAATTTATTGAATTGCAAACAAGCCGGACAGGCGCCACAGGCATCTTCCTCCTGCCGGTCGGTGCAATGCAAGTAACGCGCATAAGCCAGCGCCAGACCTAAAGCGCCCACGCCTTCCCGTCCGGAAAAAAGCTGTGCATGAGGAATAACTCCTTCTTTGACCGATTGGATGAGGCGTCGTTTGAGGTCGTTTTGCCCGATGATATCCTTGAAATACATCAATAAATGGCTTTTGCTATGCTTCGGACGCTGTCGGTTGCCATTAATGTGTAAAAATGCAAACTGGGGACGCCGGCGGCGATTAATTCTTGGCATTGCAGGATGCTCCATTCGATGCCTACCTGTTTGGCCTCTGTATCGGTTTTGCACTTCCGCAGTTCACCTGCCAGCGCTTCCGGAATTTCCGAACGGAATATCCGGGGCAAAGCCGTAAGCTGGTCTATAAAAACAATGGGTTTGATGCCCGGAATGATGGGAATGGTGATACCTTCCTGCTTGCAACGGGCGACAAAATCGAAGTATTTGTTGTTATCGAAAAACATTTGAGTAACGGCATATCCGGCGCCCAGGGCCATTTTTTGTTTCAGGTAATGGATGTCCGATTCTATGTTAGGCGCTTCTTCATGTTTTTCGGGATAACAGGCTACACCGTAAGAAAAGGGTGTTTCCGGTTTTTCAAACGAATTTTCCTGAATATCCACTCCCTGATTAAATTGATTGACTTGCTCGATTAAACCGGTTGCGTGTTCGTGGCATTGAGTCGGATCGGCTTGGCCGTTTTCCAGCTTATTGGCATCGCCCCTCAGCACAAGCAAGTCGGTTACGCCCAGGTATTGCAAATCGATTAAAGCATATTCCGTTTCTTCTTTGGTAAAACCCTTGCAAATAACGTGAGGCACTGCCGGAATTTTATACCGGTTCTGAATAGCGCCGGCAATCGCCACCGTGCCCGGCCGCTTGCGGATATGGATTTTTTCCAGCGAGCCATTTGATTTTTCCTTATAGATAAATTCACTGTGGTGCGTGGTAATATTAATGTATTTCGGGTCGAATTCCCGTAATTTATCTATAATAGCGCACACTTTAGAAAAATTGTTGCCTTTCAACGGCGGCAGAATTTCAAACGAAAATGCAGTTTTTGAATGATTATGTAATAGATGAACGACGCTCATGTTTTTATATTTGTGTTATACAAACCATTTACAAAGGTAATACAAAAAAAGCATATTTCTACAAGGTAAAGCAAAAGTTTGCCCTGTTTTTATATAGCGTCCCGCCTTACTGAATAATCTGCCGGATGGCTCCCGTATTCGGATAAAAATAAATTTGAAGGGGTCCTTTTTTATCTTCCAAAAGTTCGGTAGCCAGTATCTCCGAAGTTCCGAATTGGGTAACATTCACTGTGGTAGCACCCATTTTTTGGTTGGCAGTATAAATCTCGATTTCCGCTTTTCCCGGAATATTGTATACAATGCTTTGTGGTTCTTTGGCTTTCTTTTTAGGGTCGGGTATGGGAATATCCACTGTTTTCAAGTCCTTTATATTCCAATAAACGGGTATTCCGCTCAGATCGTTCACATCCACAACGCCTACGTATTTGGAAAACCGGAACAAAATTTCTTTCGTGGTTTCGGCTACCGGTTCAACGACCCATTCTTTGGAAAAGTGTCTTGTTTCGCTTGTTCCGATAAACAATTCCGCCCACAACTTTTCTTGTGCATCCAAGTTACCGAGGATGATTTTCATGGCTTCGCCGTCTTTGGGAACATTATCCACTTCGCCTGTCAGCAAATCCTGCCGGCTTTCCCGAATCCGGTATATGTTTTTTGCGGCAACCTCAGCCATTTTACTGACTGAACCGGCACGCAGATATTCTTCCGTATAAATTGATTGCGGATTCAATTTCGGCACATCGGGAACCGTTGCGGTTGCATGGGTTTTTTCCGTCGAAACGGGTGTCCCTTCGGGTTGATATTCGGCATTGATGGTGCAAAGCAATCCTTCTTCCGTTAGGTATACGAATGGCGCTGTTGTTTTCGGTTTGAACAACACCAGATACGATTGGTCTTTGTTGGGAATCCCTTTTTCGGTAACGGAAATTTTCTCTAACGTATAATCCATTTGATTTTTCATCGTAACATCCGAATCCGGAATTCCTAAGTATCGTGATGCGTATTTAGCATAAGGTCCTGCTGTCTTTTGCGTTTGGCTGTATTCGACCGTAATGGTCAGAACGGTTTTCGGAAGCACATACTGAATACCGTAATCGTTCGCCTTCGTAGCGTTTATTTTAATGACTTTCGTTTGGGCGAATGAGTAACTGCAAAACAATGTGATGAACAGGCTTAAGGCAGATACGGTCCGTTTCATATCCCATTTTCGTTAGAAAAATGAAAGTCTACTGGGATATGCCGGCGGAAAGCTTCGCGGAAAGAAATGAGCGTTTCTGTCCGCGCCAATCCCAAAGGTTGTAACTTTGAATGAATAATTTCGAGCAAATGTTGGTTGTTTTTAGCGTAAAGCTTGATAAACAAATCGTATTGCCCGGTCGTATAATGACATTCCACTACTTCCGGAATTTTGCTCAATGCGTCGACTACCACAGGGAACTGTTCGGGATCTTTCAGGAACAAACCCATATAAGCCGATGTTTCATATCCTACTTTATTATGATCAATAATATATTCCGATCCTTTGAGTATACCCAGATTGACCAATTTTTGTATACGCTGGTGGATGGCCGCTCCGGATACATTACATACCCGTGCAACCTCGAGAAAAGGAATACGGGCGTTTCCGATAATCATTTGCAGGATTTTTTCATCCAATTCGTCTAATTGATGGTGTCCCATGGCAGATGTTTTTTATTCGGTTACGAGGTTGTCGTCTACAACCGAGTCATTTGTCAATTCTTCTTCTTCTTCCACTTTTTCCGGTTGGATGAATCCACTGTTGATTACTTCTTCGTACAATCCGGCAGGCATATAAAACCGGACATTTTTTCCTTTGGAGATGGCTTCGCGGATGACGGTTGATGACATTTCGATTTTCGGGGCGTTTTTGCAAAGCCGCACATTCGGATGATGTAACTGAATGCGGTCGGAACCCCGACGCGGATAAATCAAGACCTTGAAGTTTTTCAGAATCAATTGGTAATCTTTCCATCGATGGATAGTAGCCCAATTGTCCGAACCGATAATCAATTCAAACGTATCGGTAGGATACATGATTCGCAGTTTTTGCAATGTGTTGATGGTATAAGAAGGCTGCGGCATCTCCCACTCAATAGTACAAATAACGAATTTGTCATAATCGCCGACTGCTTTTGTCAAAAGTTGTAATCTGAATTGCTCATCCATCAAGTCGTCTTTTTTCTTCAATGGGTTTTGTGGAGTGATTAAAAACCATATTTGGTCGAATCCTTCATATTCGGCAAGGTAATTTGCAATTGCCAAATGTCCATTGTGTACGGGGTTGAATGATCCCGGTAAAATTCCAATTTTCATGCGTCTGTTATAAATTTTTTGTTATAAATTGATTGATAGTTTCTATTGTTTTCTTTTTTGCTGTATCCAAATCGTCGTTTAGGATAACTACGTCGTATTGGGGTGCCAAACTGAGTTCTAAATCGGCTTTGGAAATCCGGTCTTTAATGACTTCGGGACTATCGGTTCCCCGTTTTTCCAAGCGCCGTTGTAATTCTTCCACCGATGGCGGTTGGATAAAAATCAGTAAAGCCTTATCGCCGTATAGTTTTTTGATATTCAGTCCGCCGGCTACGTCCACATCGAACAGGATGTTTTTTCCTTGTTCCAGTTTGTTTTCTACTTCCGATTTCAAGGTGCCGTAAAACCGGTCGGGATACACTTCTTCGTATTCAAGGAACAAATTATGATGGATTTTTTCGCGAAATTCTTCCGGACGAAGGAAATAATATTCGATGCCATCGCGTTCGGTTCCACGAGCGGGACGGCTGGTGGCTGATACCGAAAATTCTAACGGCAGACCTTCTTGCAGAAGGTGCCGGATAATCGTCGATTTTCCCGAACCTGACGGCGCCGATAATATGATTAATTTTCCGTTCATCGTTTTACAAGACATGCCGGCAATGCTACTGGTGTGTTATAACACATTTAATATTTGTTCTTTTATCTGTTCCAATTCATCTTTCATTTGAACGACTATTTTCTGCATTTCCGCATGATTGGACTTTGAACCGAGGGTGTTGATTTCACGACCCATTTCCTGAGCGATAAAACCCAATTTACGTCCCTGACTTTTTTCGTTATCTATGGTTTCCAAAAAATATTTCAAATGGTTGTTTAATCGCGATTTTTCTTCGTTCACATCCAAACGTTCAATGTAATAAATCATTTCCTGTTCAAACCGGTTTTCGTCGTAACCGGCAATATCTAATTTTTTAACCGATTCGTACAAACGGGTTTTAATCTTTTCCGTTCGTTCCGAATCGTAAACGTCTATTTCGTTCAATAAACCGGCAATTGTTTCCACTTTTGCCCGGAATACGCCTTCGAGCATTGCTCCTTCCTGAATACGAAAAGCGACAAAGGATTTCAGAGCGTCCTGAATCGTTTTTTTTACGATTTTCCATTCGGTTTCATCCAATTCCATAAATTCGGTTTTGACGGCTTCCGGAAGACGAAGCAGAACCGAAAACCAATCGGACGGCGGCTCTATTTGTAATCTTTCGGCGGTATCACAGATTTGTTTGTAATACATTTCAACGGTTGCCGGATTGATTTTGGACAATATGTTTGTATCCACATTATCCAGATAGATCGTAACATCCACTTTTCCCCGTTCGATGGTTTGGGAAAGAAGGTTACGGATTTCTATTTCTTTATCTCGATAAGCATTTGGTATTCTTGTACTTATATCCAACTGTTTGCTGTTGAGTGATTTTATTTCTACGCTTATTTTTTTGCCCGGGAATTCTGCTGTTATTTTTCCGAAGCCAGTCATTGATTGAATCATGGATAATTTCTTTTTGCAAAAGTAACTTTTTTCTCTAAATAAATCATAACTTTGTCATTTAAATTTTCAGTTTTGTTCAAAAAATGCCTTGTTTGTTAATAATAGAAACAGCGACGCCGGTTTGTTCGGTAACTTTGTCGATTGATAATGAATCGGTTTTTGATAGAATAAATATTTCCGGCGCATCCCATGCCGTTGTATTGGGTGTATTTGTTTCGGAAGCAGTACGTTATGCGAGAAAACAAAATCTATCCATCGATGCTGTTGCCGTCAGCGCAGGGCCGGGGTCTTACACCGGCTTACGAATCGGCATATCCGAAGCGAAAGGTTTATGCTATGGTTTCGGTATCCCGTTGATTGCCGTTCCAACATTGAAAATTCTGGCATTGCAAACCCTGCATCGTGCGCCCTGTCTTACTGACCCCTTATTTTGTCCCATGATAGATGCCCGTCGGATGGAAGTATATGCAGCCATTTACGATACCCATTTCAATGAAATACGTCCGGTGCAGGCTGATATCATCGATGAAAACAGTTATAAGGAATACCTGGCCAAGCAACCGGTTGTGTTTGCCGGTAATGGTTCGGATAAATGCCGGCCGGTAATTCATTCGTCGAACGCTGTTTTTGTGGAAAATATCTATCCTTCGGCGCGAGTGATGATTCCTTTGGCGGAAGAAGCCTTTGCCCGGAAAGAATTTGTGGATGTGGCTTATTTCGAGCCGTTTTATTTGAAAGAGTTTCAGGCTACGATGGCGCGGAATAAAGTTTTATATCCTTAACAATTCATGCCTTTGTTGTTAGTTTTTATCGTAAATAATTCATACCTTTGCGCCATGAAAATTTTATTTATCGGCGGTACAGGTACTATCAGCACGGCTATTTCCAAATTATTAATAGCGCAAGGGCACGATTTATACCTGTTGAACAGAGGCCAAAGAAACCATGTGCTGCCGGAAGGAGCGCACACCCTGGTCGCCGATATACAAGACGAAACTACTGTAGCAGACCTGATTAAAGACATCCATTGGGATTGTGTTGCAGATTTCATTGCTTTCGTTCCGGAACATGTACAGCGGGATTACCGCCTGTTCCGGGGAAAAACAAAACAATATATTTTCATTAGTTCGGCTTCGGTTTACCAGAAACCACTGTCCGATTATCGGGTGACGGAAGCTACGCCTTTGGCCAATCCTTATTGGCAATATTCGCGGGATAAAATTGCCTGCGAAGATTATTTGATGAAAATCTATCGCGAAGAACAGTTTCCGGTAACAATTGTCCGGCCGAGTCATACATACGACGAACGAAAAGCGCCTTTGGGCGTGCATGGACCCAATGGTACATGGTCGGTCGTCCGGCGAATCAAGGAAGGGAAACCGGTGATTATCCATGGCGACGGCACCGCTCTTTGGACAATGACGCACAACAGCGATTTTGCCAAAGGCTTTGCCGGTTTAATCGGAAATATCCATGCTTTGGGCGAAGCGGTTCAAATCACATCGGGCGAAACGCTTACGTGGAATCAGATTTACCAATGCATTGCCGATGCGTTGAATGTGCCGTTGAAAGCAGTTCATGTGTCGTCTGAATTTTTAGCGGCGGCCGGTTCGTACGATTTTTATGGCGGATTATTAGGCGATAAAGCGGTTTCCTCTGTATTCGACAGTACGAAATTAAAACGCTTGGTTCCGGATTTTGTCGCTACCAAACGTTTCGATCAGGGAATAAAAGAAACCATCCATTCTATTTTGGCCCATCCCGAATGGCAACCGGAAGATAAGAAATTTGATGCATGGTGCGATACGATTATCGAAAAAATACAAAAATTAGCGAAAGAAATAAAAGCAGATTATGATTACAGCAATGAAATATAATACACAGTTGAAGCCTTTGGCTTTACCTGAGTATGGACGGAATATCCAGAATATGGTGGATTATTGTGTGTCACTTCCCAACCGGGAAGAACGGACGCATTGCGCCGATACCATTATTAATATTATGGGGAATATGTTTCCCCATTTAAGGGATGTGAATGATTTTAAGCATATTCTTTGGGATCATTTGGCGATTATGGCCGATTTTGCATTGGATATTGATTATCCTTACGAAGTAGTAAAACGGGAGAATATGTACCTTAAACCCCAAAAATTGCCTTATCCGCAGGGGCCTATTACCTATAAGCACTATGGAAAGAATCTGGAAAATATGATTCGCAAAGCAACCCAATGCGAAGCAGGAGAACAAAAAGAACACCTGATTGGTCTGTTAGCCAATCACATGAAAAAATCGTTCTTGACATGGAACAAAGAGGTGGTGGACGACCGGAAAATTTTCACCGACTTGGAACAATTATCGAAAGGTTTTATCGTTTTAAACGAAGATGATCATAAACTGGCGGAATCGAAAGATATTTTGTTGAAGAAAAACAAGAATCTGACCCGCAGGCAAAACAAATAGAATCAAAAAGGGGCATTAGCTCATCTGGCTAGAGCGTTAGACTGGCAGTCTAAAGGTGACGAGTTCGATCCTCGTATGCTCCACCAATCGTAATTCTTCGTGGGTAAAAATAAATTGCAGAAATTTGAGGACATGAGCGGTTATCCGCACGTGTTTCAGTATCCTTTTTCGGTATTGCAGGAAAAAGGGTTTGAAATGAAAGGTCGCTGGAACGAATTGTTTTTCAGAAAGAAGGGGCCGATAGTGCTCGAATTAGGTTGCGGAAAAGGAGAATACACGGTCGGATTGGCACAGCGGTTCCCCGATAAAAATTTTATAGGCATCGACATCAAAGGCGCCCGGATGTGGTCGGGAGCTAAGCAGGCTTTAGAAAAACAATTATCGAATGTGGCTTTTCTGCGTACACATATCGAACTTATTCATGCTTTTTTCGCTCCGGGTGAAGTATCGGAAATCTGGATTACTTTTCCCGACCCTCAAATGAACAAAGTCAATAAACGAATGACTTCGACCCGTTTCATGAAACTTTATCGCGAAATACTGAACACAAACGGCTTGATTCACCTGAAAACCGACAGCCATTTTATGTTTACATACACCCGTGAAATGATTAAAGCCAATCGCTTTCCGGTTGAAGTCGAAACCGATGATTTATATCATAGCGGCTTAGCGGATGAAATTCTCTCTATTCAAACCTTTTACGAACAACAATGGCTGAGTCGCGGACTGAGTATTAAATACATCCGCTTTGTGTGCGAACCACGCGAAACCTATATCGAACCGGATGTAAATATCGAGCCGGATGCTTACCGGAGTTTCAATCGCAATCATTTACATGTCGTCTAATGATAAACAAAGGGTTTCTGCCGTTACGAAGATAAAATAAAAGCAAGGATCTTTCAAACAACTCTCATATTATTTTACTATATTTGCCGGTAAAATGTATTTTAAATGAATCTCTATCCGAATTTGATTATAGAAGCGCTTAAAAAAGTCCGCTATCCCGGCGCCGGCAAAAACATTGTCGAGTTAGGCATGTTGGCCGACGATATCCGGATCGACGGCAAGCAGGTGCGTTTTTCGATTGTGTTTGAAAAACCAAACGACCCGTTTAGGAAATCGGTGATTAAGGCAGCAGAAACAGCTATTTTAACCTACATTGGCCCGGAGGTGGAAATTAAAGGGAATATCACGGCTCAATCGAAGCAGGCGCCCCGTCCCGAACCGAAAAACTTGTTGCCACAGGTAAAAAATATCATTGCCATAGCCTCCGGCAAGGGTGGAGTAGGGAAGAGCACGGTGGCGGCCAATCTGGCCGTTGCTTTGGTGCAAGCCGGTTACAAAGTGGGATTATTGGATGCGGATATTTACGGCCCCAGTCTGCCAAAGATGTTTGGAGTGGAAGACGCCCGTCCCCACATGGAAACGATTGGCGGCAGGGAGTTGATAGTCCCGGTCGAAAAATACGGTGTGCACCTGCTTTCCATCGGTTTCTTTGTGAACAGGGACGATGCGCTGGTCTGGCGGGGCACCATGGCGAGCAATGCCTTCAAACAACTGATTGCCGATGCCCATTGGGGTGAACAGGATTATTTCTTGGTAGACCTTCCCCCCGGGACAAGCGATATTCATTTGACTTTGGTACAGACCTTAGCCGTAACCGGCGCAATCATTGTAACCACCCCGCAGGAAGTGGCTTTGGCCGATGCGCGCAAAGCGATATCCATGTTTATGGGCGAAAAAGTGAATGTTCCCGTGTTAGGATTAGTAGAAAATATGGCCTGGTTTACCCCAGCAGAATGGCCTGAAAACAGGTATTATATCTTCGGGAAAGAGGGCGGAAAGCATCTGGCGGAAGAACTGCAAACGCCACTGTTGGGCGAAATCCCCATTGTCCGGAGCATTTGCGAAGGTGGCGACGACGGCGCTCCCGTAGCTTTGGACGAGAGCAGCATTACCGGATTGGCATTCAAACAATTATCCAGTAATATGGTGGAACAGGTGAACTACCGCAATGCACACCGGGCGGCTTCTCAACGAGTAATAATAAAACATCAATAATAAATAACGCTTATGACGTGGTATGAAATTGTTCTCTTAGTATCGGCGATATTCTTCCTGATATCGACTATCGGTTCTCTTTTCTTCGGGGGAATAAAGGTGGATTTCGATACCGATTTGGATGCCGGAACGCTTTTGAGCGATATTCTTTCATTCAAAGGACTGTTGCATTTTTGCGTCGGTTTCTCATTGGTGCTGACCCTGATGCATGAAGTAAGTTTTGCATCCGTTACATACGGCATCATTACCGGATTGGTTTTTGTCGTCATCCTCTATTATTTGTACAAAATGTGCTGAACAATCCTGCTATCAGCAAAGCAAATATGCGTGATAACCGCTTGTTTCCGTTATAGGACAAAGGCTGAGGTATCCCGATAGCATCCGGCCATTATCCATAACGGCCGGATGCTGCTGTTTCAAAACCGCTTGTTTTTGCAGGATTCTTCCGGGCTGCGCATCGTAATCTATGTGCAAATATCCTTGAGTTTGGGGATGCAGGTATTTGTGGTGCAAAGCGATAGCCAGATACCCCATACTTTTCCGCATATTGATTTCAACGCAGGGATGAAGGTGGTATTCGTTGTCCGTCCGGTAAACCAGCATATCCACACCGATGTTTCCACTATAACAGGAAGCATAGGTTTTTTGCAGTATATTGAGTAATTCATTGCCTGCCGTCGATAGTAGATCAGGGGGAATAAACCGGCTTATCTGACTTTCCAGTATTTCCTGAGCGGCTATAGAGCTGCTTTTGTAAGCGCCTTTTTCGTTCGTCTGAAAAACCGAATAACCCACAAAGCGAATAGAATGTTTGGTGTCAATCGCGAAATGCATGGAAAAATCCATCACTTTATCCCATACTTTTTCGATAGAAACTTGCGATTGTTTTTTCAACATTCCGCTGATAACCTGTCTTTCGGAGGGGGCAGGCAATCCCGGTGGAAGCCAAACCAATCCCCGTCCGGAAGAAGAAAACGGCGATTTGACCAGCCATTTTCCCGGATGATTGACAAGATATTCCTCCAATTCTTCCCTACTGGAAACAAATTTCGGAATTAAATGCCTATTCAGCTCCGGAATCGTTTTTACTAAGTAAACAAGGACATCATGCGAAGTAATCCGGCTCCCCAGGCGGCGAAATTCCTCTTTCCAGACAGGAGTATGCCATTCCAGACCGTATTGCCGGCCGATCTGTTCAAACCGGTAAATGCTTTGAGGGGACACGCCCCATAAATCAATGCTTTGCCCGGACAACGCATTCGCTCTTTCTTTGCATTGATTAATAGAAAGTGTTTGGACGTTTAAATTGAAATCTTCGGTATCCTTCCGAAACCTGTCCGTTAATTCTTCTTCGACCCACACAAAATCGCCCGGTTCGGCGTACCAGGCCGGCAAGAACGCCAGTTCCTGTTGCATCTTTACTTGATTGGCCGCCGGTTGATAATGCCTGGAAGCATTCAGAACAGCCGTTTCGTGTCCCGGATTAAAACAGTGAATCATCGCCGTATTTCCATGCGGCAATTGATCCAGCCCGGATCAAAAAGAATATGATATTTTTTATAGAAATGAATGGCCGATTCGTTCCATTCCAGCACTTGCCAGGTTATTCCTTTGAATTCTTTTTCCTTGGCTTCGATAATCAATTGATCAAACAGAAGCGAGCCGATGCCGTTGCCCCGCATTTCTTCGGACACATAAATATCTTCGAGATAGATTTGTTGCCCTTTCCAGGTCGAGAAACGGATATAATACAAAGCCATACCGTGAATGACGCCTTTGGTTTCCGCAACAAACGCCCACCAAACCGGTTTTTCACCGAAGCCGCTTTCGATAAATTCTTCGGGAGTAATCGTTACGTCATTGGAAGCCTTTTCGTATTTAGCTAATTCTTTGACTAATTCCAATAAGCGGGGGCAATCTTGTTTCTTGGCTCTGCGAATAATAATGTTTTGCATTGTTCAAATAATTCATTACACCGGCAAAAGTAGTAATAATCATTCTGATTTGCAAATGTTCTCTGTCCAATTTAATGTTTATGGATCGATAAGTTCAATTAGTAAATGCAACTAAAGTAAGAAAAAATCTCCGTTGGGGGCCATGCCCTCAATGAACGCTTGCTTTTAAGGCGAGTATGTCGTCCGGTGTATCTTGCAATAGCGCGCAACTTGTTTCCGCTCGACGTTTTATTGTGTATCTGTATTGAGTTTAAAACGCCGGGTATCGCTGTCAAAAACAACATTTTTGTTGGGAAACAGGTTTTCCATACAGCCGGATTGGGCTAATTCTTCCGGGCTGCCCGTCGTTAATCCATGGGTTTTGTCCATCAACCAAAGGGTATCGGCTATTTGCAGGGCCAATTCCAAATCGTGAGTCGAAAGGAAAATGGTTTTCCGGGTAGTCCGGCTCAGGCGGTGAAGCGTTTGCAGGATTTCTACTTTGCTGGGAAAATCGAGAAAAGCCGTTGGCTCGTCTAAGAAAATAACCGGGGTTTGCTGGGTCAGGGCTTTGGCAATCATCACTTTTTGCCTTTCTCCATCGCTCAGGGTTTCGATGGAGCGACCGGACAGATGGGAAATGCCTGCTTGCTGGAGTGCATCCCATACAATGGCTTCATCTTCCCTCTTCAATGTTCCCCAGAAACCGGTATAAGGACTTCGCCCCATGCCCACCAATTCGTATACCGATAAATGATGGACGTCTACCCGCTCGGTCAATACCACACTGATTATTTTGGATAATTCACTACCGGAATAAGCTGAAATGTTTTTGTCTTTTATTCGGATTTCGCCTGCCAAAGCCGGTTGAAAAGCGGCCAACGTTCGCATTAAAGTCGATTTACCTACGCCGTTGGCGCCTATCAGACAAGTTAATTCTCCACTGTAAAGGGTGGAAGAAAGATTTCCGGCTACGAGATATTCGTTTCTTTTCCGTTTATAGCCGATAGACAGATTCCGGATTTGTATCGTTTTTTTCTCCACAGGAAAAACAGAAAAATGGTATTACCGGATACCGACAGCATTGACAATCAAGTACATTCCTGCCGCTAATAAAGCGCTGACGGGTATAGTCAATATCCACGCCCACAACAGATTGATGGTAACACCCCAACGCACGGCCGATAATCGTTTAACGGCTCCTACGCCGATAATCGCCCCTGTAATGGTGTGAGTGGTGCTTACCGGTATTTTCAGTATTTCGGTGAGAAATAAAGTCAGCGCACCGGCGGTATCGGCGCAAGCGCCTTCCATCGGGGTTACTTTCGTGATTTTACTGCCCATTGTTTTCACAATGCGCCAACCGCCCATCATGGTACCGGCACCGATAGCGGCAAAACAGGTTAAAGGCACCCAATCGGGAACCGTATTGACCGAATCAATCAGTCCGAAAGCAATCATCGCGGTAGCGATAATCCCCATTACTTTCTGAGAATCGTTCAAACCATGTCCCAAGCTGAACAAACCGGACGATACCAACTGCGTTTTCTTAAATATATTTTCGGCTTTGTGAGGGTTCAGTTTTTTGAACGACCATAACACAATAATGGTTATTAAAGCCGAAGTAACCATGCCGATAAAAGGCGCCAGAACAATAAACGCCGCAATTTTAAGGATTACACTGGCTTGAATGGCCTGGAACCCGGCGCCACAGATGGCCGCTCCGGCAAATCCTCCAATCAAGGTATGGGAGGACGACGATGGTATTCCCAACCGCCATGTGAACAGATTCCAAACGATGGCTGCTATCAAGCCCGATAAGATAATGGGCAATGTGATAAATTCGGCATACACGGTTTTGGATACCGTGTTGGCAATACCAAATTCCCCGAAAATATATTTGGCGACGAAAAATGCGATGAAATTCCATGTAGCAGCCCATATAACGGCTTGTAAGGGCGTTAATACGCGTGTAGTAACAATCACCGAAATCGCATTAGCCGCATCGTGAAAACCATTGATGAAATCGAAAACAATCGCTAATACAATAATAATAATGAGTAACGTCATGATGGTTTATGCGTATTTGACAAAAATGGTTTTCAGCACTTTTCCCGTCGTATTGATTTTGTTGGCCGCTTTTTCCAATTCCTGAATAATTTCCTTCTGTTTGATCAGTTCGACGGTATTTGTTTCATGCTTGAAAAGGTTCATAATGCCCTTTTCATATATGCCGTCAGCCTCTTCTTCCAGTTTTTTGATTTCTTTATAATGTTTACGGAAAACAGCGTCCGATTTTTTCAGATGTTCCAAGCCTTCTACCGCTCCTTGTATTTCCATTGTGCCGCTTTGGATGATTTCCGTCATCTTAATCGCATACGGAGTGAAATGATTGGGAGAATAAAGCAATACTTTTTGAGCCGCACGATTGATAATGTCGATGACTTCCTCTATTTTGTCGGCCAGTTCGTTGATATCTTCCCTGTCGAACGGAGTAATAAACGTATTGTTCAGTTCTTTCACAATACGGGCGGATATTTTATCGCCTCTGGTTTCTTCTTGCTTGATGCGTTTACATATTTCGGGACGTTGTTCGAGTTCGGTAGAGGTGATTAAATCATGCAACATGTTACAAGCTTGCAACATAACGGCTGATAATTCTTGTAACAGTGGGAAAAATTTGACGTCTTTGGGAGTAAAGACACTCAGAATATTGTTGAGCTTCATCTCTTTATATATTGAAATTAGTTGCGTTTTATTTAAACAAAAACAAGGAGGATAATTCTTAACCAAAGACCTCCTCCCCCTTTTTTACAATAAGAATACATCTTATTTTTTGGATGCTTCGATGGATTTTTTACGGAAATCTTTCAACGATTTTTCGATGGCCAAAGAAGTTTTACGGGCACGAGTGCCGGCTGCTTTGTTTCCGTTTTCCACGTGAGCAACAGCATCTTTTTCAAAAGATGCAAACTGTTGTTTTAAGTTTTCTACTAAATTCTTCATGAGTTTTTTTATTTTAAAATTCGTACAAAGATACTATTAATGTGAATACCAGCAATGCATTTTATTAAAATTTTGTGAAATTTTCTTGATTTTCTTCTTAATTCTTGATTTTTACCGGGAAATGGGGATCAGAAATGTTAATTTGCATAGATCGAAAACGTTATTTATAGAAACGATTCAATTTTCAGGGCGTTGGCGCCATTGTCGTAAATCTGGCGGAAAACCGTTTTCCGCCGGATCTTTTCGATTGCGGGAATGGGATTGTGAAGACATTCCCGGATGGTTTTCACAATCTCCTCTGGACAACCGGGAATGATCCGGCACAGTGTTTCCAATTCCGAACCTTCGACCATTTCCTGATTGGCCAGACAGTGCTGCCCGTTGGCAAGTGCATGTAAAAGTTTCACTTTGACACCCGAAACCTGGTTGGTAAACAGGATATGAACGCTCGCCTCCCGAATCAGCTGCGACATTTGTTCCTCTTCTACATTGGCCAGTACGACTACATTTTCCCGTTTTTCGGCTAATTGCAATAACTCTTTCCGGGGATTCAGTCCTGCAAAAATCCAGGGAATGGCTTTGTCTTTCGAGGCAACCGCATCCATCAAAAAGGTAGCAGCCTGATGATTTTCGGGCGTGCTCAAATCGCCGTGATAAAGCACAAATGGTTTGATTTCCGTGTGAATATCCGTTTGGGTCGATGGATGGTGAAAAAAAAGCGGAACATAAACCGTTTTCTCTCTCCCGAACCGGTGTTCAAAATATTTTTTGTCGACAGTAGATAATGTCAGAATATAATCGGCATGGGACAGTATTTGTTCGTATCGCTTTAATTTCCATGCTTCCCAGCGAAAATACAATTGTAAGAAGGGGGATGCCGCATTTTGAGCCAAACCCCGGTAATAAACCGCTTCGATGTTATGCGCCCGAACCATTTTCAGCCGGTCTTTCAAAAGCGGATGATTCAGATAATAGCAGCAATGCAATCCTTCAAACAGGACAGGAGCCTTGTCTTTCAGTAAGCCGGCAAGCAATTGCCTGTTTCTGCGGCTGTAAACGATATAAGGAAGCGTTGATAATTGGGACAGGATTCCGGTTTTCCTCGGATAGTAATACACTTTTTCGCAATACTTTTCTAATTCGGGAGCCGGTTTCCGTCCGTATCCGAAAGCATGGAGAATGATTTTCACGCCGTTTGCGGACAAGGTTTCCAGTTTGTAAAAAATGTCGATAACTCCGCCATAATTCGGTGGAAAGGGAATATTGAAAGCAACGATATGTATTCGCTTTTCATCCATATAGACAGCATCACAAACCGAGTTTCTTCCGTATATCTTTGGGTATAGCGTCTTTGTGTACTACAATGCTGATGGTTTTGTATTCGACGAAAGGCACCGAAGCATACCACACGCCCTTATATGGAGAAGCTGTTCCCCACGAATTTTTTACCAGATAGTATTTGGAACCGTTCTGGTCCTGAGCCGTTCCGTAGATCAACATGCCGTGGTCGTCGGTCGTTTCGTAGTTATCGAACGCTTCCTGACGCATTTCCTGCGTAATCTTTTTTTCCGGTACGGGCGATGTGAGGTTGGTAGCCAGCGCTTCCCTGTCCGCTTGGGAAAGTCCCAGCCAGTGGGCCTGGTCGGAGCCGGGACCTTCGGTAGCATTTACGTCAGGAACAACGGCAATGCCTTTCCGGTTGAACCCTTTTTCGCTGACGTCGGTCGCCCAGGCAACGGTGTATCCTTTATCAACCGAATGGTCGATTACTTGCATCAATTCATTTATCGGAAGATTGTAAGAATCCGCCCATCGCCAGTTATCCGGGATTTCGACCGGGAAAGCCGTGTAAAAGGGATGATGAGTGAACGAAGTCAGCGAAACATAATCTTCCACCTCAATTCCCAGCGATTGGGCGTATGTTTGCGGCGTATACTGTTTTCCATTATAGGTGAACGATTGCGGACATTCGCCCAGATAAGCATCCACAATACCGGTACAACCCCTATACCATGCCGTAGATAATTTCTTGTTTGGATTTTTCACAATTACGGCCATATATGCTTTTAATAATTGATCCAATTCGCCGTGCCGATGGACGGTTTCGCCATAATTCAATCCCGGTTGTATGGTTTCGGGAACAATTCCATAATCGCGAATACAATCCAGCACATCGGCAAATGAACCGCCGCCGGCAAAATGGATGGTTCCGTTCATGCGGACATACTTTTGCGCTTTTTCGGTATAATTTTTATGTACGACGAACATTTCGGACAGGTCGTGTTCGCCTTTTCCTTGCCGTAGCAATTCGGCTTCGATTAAGCCCAATCCCGAAAAGCTCCAACAAGTGCCCGAACTGGATTGGTTTTTAACGGATGTAACGGGAATTTCTTTCAATGTAATAAATTGAAATTCTTGTGGTTTCGCATCCTCTTGTGCAAATCCCGGAAAGAAGATGCCGAAGGCCAATAAAAGAATAAAATAACGTTTCATATTGCAATTATTTGTGAATAATGAGTATTGTGTCGCAAAGATAAGAAATTTTTCCGAAATATTTGAAAGTTTGATTTCTTTGCTATACATTTGTGTTGATTTTTGATAGCGTTTGAAACAGATATGGGACGGCGAAATAGTTAAGGCCATACAATAAATAAAAAAAAACAAACCGGATGCAAGAACTTTATTATCATACATTTCAAATAACTCTCGTCGCCACTACCGACAGTTGTTTCGACGCTTGGATTGGCGCTTTTGTGCGGGCAAATTTTTTGTCGGCTACGGAAAGCATTGTCGTTGAGCCGCAGGGGAAAACATTGCGCAATATCATTTCCGGTGAAGCAAGCGACTCGCTGCGTGGCTTTGCCTTTTCTTTTCCCGCCGATGCACAGCCGACTATCTATCTAAATAGTACACAAGCAATTTCTTTTGAAATTCATTTAATTGGCTGTATTTCAAATTATTATTTGAAAATCATCCAAGCCTTGCAAGCAATGTGCAATAAAGGAATGGGACATCCGC
>JAISYG010000154.1 GCA_031270075.1 Dysgonamonadaceae bacterium | reverse complement strand
ACAACGCATCGTGTCCGTTGCAATGGTAGGGAACAGCCGAAAGCAACAGCATATAGACGCTTAATAGGATGGACAAAAGCTTCATTTTTTACCCGTTTCAAATCACGGTGCAAATTTATATGAAATTCCTGCGACTTCCAAGTGCGGGTAATGAAAAAAAGCTTTTTTTCATTGTGCACGCTTGGAAGTCGCAGGAATTTCATGTAATTTTGCAAATCCAAATATTTTAAACATTAAATAATTCATAATTGTATGGAAATTGTAAAAGTAACAGGAAGGGAAATTTTAGATTCCCGCGGTAATCCTACCGTGGAAGTAGATGTGCATTTGGCGTCGGGATTCATTGGCCGTGCGGCTGTCCCCTCGGGCGCTTCCACGGGCGAAAATGAAGCGTTGGAATTGCGCGACGGCGATAAAAAACGTTTCGGCGGCAAAGGCGTTCAAAAAGCAGTAGATAATATCAATCAAGTGATTGCTCCGGCTATTGTGGGACTGAGCGCTTTGAACCAACGCGGTATCGACAAAAAAATGATTGCGCTGGACGGCACTCCTACGAAATCGAAATTGGGTGCCAACGCGATTCTGGGTGTTTCGTTAGCGGTAGCGAGAGCGGCGGCGGCCTATCTGGATAGTCCTTTGTATCGTTACATCGGCGGCACGAACACATATACCTTGCCGGTGCCGATGATGAATATTATCAACGGCGGTTCGCACTCCGACGCTCCGATTGCTTTTCAGGAATTTATGATTCGTCCGGTGGGCGCTCCGAGTTTCAAGGAAGGTTTGCGTTACGGCGCCGAAGTGTTTCACGCTTTGAAAAAAGTATTGCACGATAAAGGATTAAGCACAGCCGTGGGCGATGAAGGCGGTTTTGCCCCCAATCTGGCAGGCGGCACGGAAGAAGCGTTGGAATCCATTCTTACCGCCATCAAAAACGCCGGTTACGAACCGGGCAAAGACATCACAATCGGTTTGGACTGCGCCGCTTCGGAATTTTACAAAGACGGCGTTTACGATTACACCAAGTTTGAAGGCGCACAAGGCAAAAAACGCCATTCCGCCGAACAGGCCGCTTATCTCGAATCGTTAATCACCAAATATCCCATCGACTCCATCGAAGACGGTATGAGCGAAAACGACTGGACGGGTTGGAAACTTCTGACCGATACCATCGGCGACCGCTGCCAGTTGGTAGGCGACGATTTGTTCGTTACCAACGTCGAATTTCTGAAGAAAGGCATCGAACTGGGTTGCGCCAACTCCATCTTAATTAAGGTGAACCAAATCGGTTCGTTGAGTGAAACCTTGGATGCTATCGAAATGGCACACCGCGCCGGATATACTTCGGTTACTTCGCACCGTTCGGGCGAAACCGAAGATGCAACGATTGCCGACATCGCTGTGGCTACCAACTCCGGACAAATTAAGACGGGTTCCTTGAGCCGCTCCGACCGTATGGCGAAATACAACCAATTGCTCCGCATCGAAGAAGAATTGGGCCATTTGGCCGTGTATGGGTACAAACGGGTACAACGAAAAAAATAAATAACAAATCCCGATGCAATGGAGCTATTTCAAAAGTCTTCTTTTTCTGTCATGGCGGGTCCGATCCGCCATGACAAAAGACTTTTGATGTAATTTGTTATACCTTTCATCCCAATGAACGCGTCTATCGACAGCATACTGGAACAAATGCACCCGATTTCATTAAGTGAAATGCAAGACATTCATTTGATGGACCGTGTTGATTCCAAATTCATTGCGCCGGTGGCACTCCTGCCCGAATTACTGGAAACAGCCATACCTTATTACAAAGTGCAGGTAAACAACGGAAAACGCATTGCATCGTATGCGACACAATACCTGGATACTCCTGCATTGGATTTTTTTACCATGCATCAAACCGGGAAGCCGAACCGGCAAAAAATCCGTATCCGCTCCTATATCGACTCGCATATTTCCTTTCTGGAAATAAAAAACAGAAACGATCGGGGGAGAACCCGCAAGATACGGGTGCCCGTCGAAATTTCCCATATTCAGACCATTGACGATTTGCATGCAAACCGGTCATTCTTGGAAAAACATTCCATTTTCGACAGCCGGCATCTCGAACCGGTGTTGGGCGTTACCTTCGACCGGATTACTTTGGTCAACAACCACGTTACCGAACGCGTTACCTTCGATCTGAATCTTTCATTCCTCAATTACCGGACGGGAAGTAAAAAAACAGCCGGCCCGCTGTTGATTCTGGAGTTAAAACAGGATGGCTGGTTCCCTTCCGATTTTCACGATATACTGAACCGGTTCAATATCAAACAAGTTTCTTTCAGTAAATATTGCATGGGAACGGCACTCACAAATCCGGATATTAAATATCATTTGGAAACCGAAACCATGATATTGTAAAGAATTTTTCCTATATTTGCCGCAAGTTTGGTTATAACTTTATGGAAATCATTATTATTACATTGCTTATTCTTCTTAACGGCTTGTTTTCGATGTCGGAAATTGCGGTTATCTCAGCCCGGAAAACCAGTTTAAAGAATGAGGCCGATCGGGGCAACAAGGCGGCTCGACGCGCGTTGTCCCTGTCCCGTCATCCGAATCGATTCCTCTCTACGATACAAGTGGGTATTACGCTGATTGGCATCCTCACCGGGATGTATTCGGGCGATGTCTTGACCGTTAAATTCAGCCCCTTGCTGGAACATGGGGGAATGGAGCCCGGCTCGGCGGCTACCATTACCCGGATTGTTATCGTTATCGTGGTTACTTATTTTTCCATCGTTTTCGGAGAATTGGTTCCGAAGCGCATGGGATTGAGCGCCGCGGAAAAAATCGCCAAGTTCATGGCCAGTCCGATGAATGGGTTGTCGGCCATCGCCAAACCTTTTGTCTGGATCTTGGAGAAAAGCACCTTATTGATTGTCAATTTTTTGGGAATCAAGGAAGAGGACAGTAAAGTAACCGAAGAAGAAATCAAATCCATGATACGGGAAGGAACCGAAGACGGCGAAGTGCAACAGGTGGAACAGGATATTATGGAACGCGTGTTTTCGTTGGGCGACCGCGACTTGTCGTCCATCATGACCCCCCGCCCCGACATCGAATGGATAGACATAGATATGACCAAAGCGGAAATCATCGAAATCATGTCCAATAATCCTTACAGTAAATTCCCTGTGGGAAAAGAAGATTTAGACCATATCGAAGGCATTATATATGTGAAAGACATCTTCAATCATATCGATTCGCCCGATTTTGATATCCGGAAAGAAATGCGTCCGGTGCAGTATTTTCACGAAAGCATGGAAGTCTATTCGGCGCTGGAACAAATGAAAATCAGCCACAACCATTTCGCGTTGATTATTGATGAGTTTGGCGTGATGCAAGGCATCGTAACGCTCAAAGATATTATGGAAGCCATTGTTGGGGAAATTCCCGAGGCCCACGAAGAGCCGGACATCATCAAACGGCAAGACGGCAGTTATTTGGTGGACGGACAATGTTCGTTCTACAATTTTCTCAGCTATTTCAAACAAGGCAATTTGTATCCGGACAATGAATATAATACCTTAGGCGGCTTGATTCTGGAAGAATTGGGGCATATCCCCCGACCGGGCGAAACCTTGGAATGGGAAAGTTTCCGGTTGGAAGTCGTGGACATGGACGGGGCGCGCATCGATAAAGTGATTGTCTATCTGAATATATAACCTTGAATACAGTATGATAAATAATATTCGCATTGCCGTCATCGGCTTGGGTTATGTAGGCTTACCTTTGGCCCGTTTATTTGCCACGAAATACCCGGTGTGGGGTTTCGACATCAATAAAAAACGAGTGGACGAGTTGAAAACAGGTTACGATCACACCCTGGAAGTTCCCGGCGATTTACTGCAACCGGTTGTAGGCAAAAGCTTGCAGTTTACGGATAACCCGGAGGATATTCGCAACTGTAACTACTATATTGTAACGGTTCCGACTCCGGCCGACCGAAACAATCGGCCGGATTTAACGCCCCTGAAGAAAGCCAGCGAAACCATCGGCCGGATTATCTCCAAAGGGGACATTGTTATTTACGAATCGACGGTGTATCCGGGCGCTACCGAGGAAGACTGTCTGCCGGTGGTGGAAAGGGTTTCCGGCTTGCAATTGAATCGTGATTTCTTTGCCGGCTATTCGCCCGAACGCATCAATCCCGGAGATAAAGAGCATACCATCGATACCATTAAAAAGGTTACTTCGGGTTCGACACCGGAAGTCGCTGCCGCAGTAGACGCGCTCTATCGCTCGGTCATTACCGCCGGTACGCATTTGGCGCCTACCATCCGGGTGGCGGAAGCGGCGAAAATCATAGAGAACTGCCAACGGGATATCAATATCGCCTTTGTCAACGAGCTGAAGAAAATCTTCGACCGGATGGACATCAATACGCACGCCGTACTGGAAGCCGCCGCTACCAAATGGAACTTCCTGAAATTCCGACCGGGATTGGTCGGCGGGCATTGCATTGGCGTTGACCCCTATTATCTGGCTCAAAAGGCGCAGGAATACGGTTATCACCCGGAAATGATTCTGGCCGGCCGGCGACTGAACGACAGCATGGGCGAATACATTAGCGCGCAAGTCGTGAAAAAGATGATATTGCAAGGCATTCCGGTGAAAGGCTCAAAGATTCTGGTGATGGGCGTTACATTCAAGGAGAATTGCCCGGATGTGCGTAATACAAAAGTGGTGGAAGTGATTCGCACCCTGAAAGAATACGATACGCAACCACTGGTTTACGACCCTTGGGCTAATCCCGAAGAAGTAAAAAAAGAATACGGACTGGAGCTTGTCCCCCACTTACCGGAACAACCGTTTGATGCGGTTATTGTAGCGGTAGCGCATCAAGTGTTTCAGGAAATAGATTATGCCCGTTTATTAATAAAGGGTGGCGTGCTGTATCGGCTTTCCGAATAACAACAGGAAAAAGGGCAGCCAATCGTTAAAGTATTAAAAAAACCATTCCCCCATTAAACTTTCGTTTGCTTTCCATGTCTTTTATACCATAACAATATGCATTCATTACTAAGTTAAGGCAAAATGAAAGTTTTTGGGTATCTTCTCCTTTTCCTGCTGTGTGCGTTCCCTGCGACAGGGCAAAACAACACATTATCCGGCAGCGTTGTAGACAAAGTAGACAATCAGGCGATTATTTCGGGCAGTATTTCGTTATTAGGAACGACTGACAGTGCACGCGTTGCAGGAACCATTACCAACGGCGAGGGGCGTTTCTCTTTCAAAGAGGTGCGCCCCGGAAATTATATTCTCAAAATCACCTACTTAGGTTATCATCCCTTGACGAGAAACATAACGGTTCGGGAGAACCAACGTCCGCTCAATCTGGGAACGCTTTATCTGGAAGCCGACGCCATTTTGTTGCAGGAAGCGGTGATTGAAGGCAAAAAGCCGGAAGTCATTGTCAAAAACGATACGATGGAATACGACGCAGGCTCCTATAAAACGCAGGAAAACGCCGTAGTAGAAGACTTGTTGAAAAAACTGCCCGGCGTGGAAGTCGATAAGGACGGCAAAATTACCGTGAACGGCAAAGAGGTCAAGAAATTCAAGGTAGACGGCAAGGATTTCTTTTCCGACGACCCGCAGGTAACCTCCAAGAACCTGCCCGCAGAGATAATAGATAAGTTACAGGTAATAGACGAAAAGTCCGACATGGCGCGGATGACCGGCTTCGACGACGGCGAAGAATCGACCATCATCAACCTGACCATACGCCAGGGCATGAAAAAAGGCACGATGGGCAACGCTTTGGTGGGACTCGGCGCGGATCTGGCTATCGACGACGACTTACGCTATCAAGGCGCCGCCTTCCTCAATTCGATGCAGAACACCACGCGCTACACATTGATTCTCGGCAGAAACAACAACAATAACATGGGTGCGGCCGACCTGGGCGCCAACCGCTTCGGCGGAATGCGCATGAGGCGCGGTGGAGGCGGAGGCGTTGCTACGTCCAATATGTTGATGACGAACATGAACAAGGAGTTCTCGCCTACGTTCAACCTGAACGGCGACTTCCGATTTATGGGCAGCGACCGCTTGTCAGAAGGCAGAAGCGAAAGCGTTACCAACCGAAACGGGAATGCCAGGCAAAAAGATTATACTTCTTCGCAAAACAATTATATATCCAACAACTTCGCGGCTAACTTTACGCTGGAGTGGAAACCCGATACGATGAATACCCTGATCTTCCGCCCGAGCATCGGTTATAACAACAGCCGAAGCGTTGAACACGGAACTTCCGACCGCTACAATCTGTTGGAAGACGACGGCTTGGGTAATGCCATCTTCAATTCTAAATCGGACGCTAATTCCAGCGGACAGGGCTACGACCTCAATGCGAGCCTCGATTATGCGCACCGCTTCGGAAAGCCCGGGCGCGTTTTTAGCATCAACGCGCGGGGCGGATACAACACAAGCACTTCCATGGAACATTCGACCACCCTCTATGACAACCCGACTGCCTTGTACCGAAACCTCTACCAACAGGACGAAAACAACGACCGAACGGCCAACTACCGCGTTTCCATTTCCTACGTCGAGCCGCTGTGGAAGAACTCCTTCCTGCAAACCTCATACCGCATTGCTTATAACGATACGAAAGGCATTAACAGCACGTTTGACGTGAGCGACGGGACGACCGCGAGCCGCGTGGACAGCCTCAGCCGTTCCACCGTCCGCAATTCCATTACGCAGCGCATCGGGGTGAGTTTGAAGTTTGTCCGCCCGAAATACAATTATACCATCGGCTTCAATGTCGATCCTTCCCATTCGGAAAACAAAACCTACCAGCCTTACAAATGGCAAACCCTTGATTTGCCTTATGTAGAAGGCATGCATCTGACCAATGTGATGGGCGATTCGCTCTTTTCGAGCATCCCCCAGACCATTACCAACTTTTCGCCGACGTTTAACTTCAATTACAACTTCGGGCAGCGTTCCAACCTGCGCATCAACTACGACGGCGAAACCAACCAGCCAACGGCGAGGCAGTTGCGCGACTATACCGATATGAGCAGCCCCACGAGTTGGGAAAAGGGGAATCCCTATTTGAAACCCGGTTATTCCAATAGCTTACGCCTGAGGTTTCAAAAATACATTCCCGAAACGCAATTGATGTACAACGCGGATATAGACGGCGGTTTTTCCCTCAACGACATCGCGGCTACTACCGTGTGGCAGGGCGATTCGATTCGCATTACAACATACGACAATATCAACGGGAACTGGAACATCAACCTGCGGGGAATGTTCAATATCCCACTGAGAAATAAAAAGTTCACCATCGGCAACTTTGCTAATTTCAGGCTGACGAATCAAAACAGTTATATCCTGGATGAAGCGGACAGAGCGAACCATCTCAAGAACACGATGAAAACATACGGCATCAACGACCGGGCAAGCTTTAATTACCGTTCCGAGCTGTTTGATGTGGGTGTAGAACTGTCGGCGGGCTATACGCATATTGCCTCCTCTATCCGCAAAACCGATAATAAGGAAACCCTCAATTTGGGCGTCGGTGCAAATACTACCTGGTATTTGCCCTATCATTTGACCATCGAAAGCGACATTAATTATACGCGGCGAAGCGGCTCTTTTGCCGAATATAATATTCCCGAAACGATGTGGAACGCAGCCATTACCAAACAACTGTTTAATAAACGCTTCGGCGCCGGCTCGCTGAAAGTACAGATTTACGACATCCTGCGCAACCGAAGCAATATCTCCGCATCGACCACCACCAACGGCTACCGCATCTCGGAAGCCAATGTGATCCCCAGCTATTTTATGTGCAGTTTCATATACAAATTTACGGCTTTCCCGAAAGCGAGCAGAACCACGGAAGAGGATCTCCGGCCCCAATGGAGAAGACCCGAAGGACCGAACGGCGGCCCGGGAGGACGGGGCGGCCGGCCCGGCGGCGGCTTCTAATCAACCGGAATCGGCATCACGGGAGTGGCCGCAAAAAAAATAAACCAAAATTTGTTGGAATACAAATAAAACACTACATTTGCACCGGTAAAGCCGCTGGAACCCAGCGAAAACAGTAAAACAGCTTGCAACAATGACCGGCACAGGAAGAAACACACCGGAGTTTATCCGCTCTACGAATCGTAATCCGAACGATTCTCAACGGGCATTGCTGTTTCCCCCCCCCCCTTGTACTCAATTACAAATCAGTAAGTTACTGCATTGCTTCGTGCATTCGCTGCACGATACACAGTGTAGGATACACAACACTCCAACGGTTGTTGTGTGCCTTTATCGTGCACCGTTTACTTTTGACCATTTACCGCGTACCATTTACCGCGCATTGCGCAAACTATAGTTTT
>JAISYG010000058.1 GCA_031270075.1 Dysgonamonadaceae bacterium | reverse complement strand
TAATGCCGAAAGGTATTGTTTTTAAAATCGTAAAAGCACTTTGATTTTAGCGAAAATCGGGGTGCTTTTGTTTTATGTGGTGCAAACGTGGTGCAAATTCTTAAATAAAAACTCCCAATATCTTGCAAATCAGACTATTGAGAGTTTTCTTAGTACCCAGAGCCGGGGTCGAACCGGCATGGAAATGAATCCACTGGTGTTTGAGACCAGCGCGTCTACCGATTCCGCCATCTGGGCTTTTTGAATAGACGGCTGCAAAGGTAGAAAAACTTTTGAATATCGCAAATACTTGACACCTTTTTTATTACTTTTGTATGCGAAAATTTGAAAGTATGAAACAGCAAATCATCCGTTGCACGAATATAATCAGTGATTTAACTGGTTTTCTACACTCGTTGAGCTACGATGGACTCTTCCTCTTGACGGACGAAAATACCTGGAAATATAGCTTGCCGCTTATCCAGGAAATCCCGGAAATTCGATTCGCCAAAACGATTTCTATTCCGGCCGGCGATGAAAATAAGACGGTCGATTCGTTGTCCCAGGTTTGGACATTCCTTTCAAATAGCGGCGCCAACCGGAAATCGTTGCTGGTTAATCTCGGCGGAGGAATGTTGACCGATTTAGGCGGATTTGCCGCGGCTACCTTTAAACGGGGAATTCGGTTTATTAATATCCCGACTACGCTTTTGGGCGCTGTCGATGCTGCTGTCGGCGGAAAAACCGGTATCAATTTCAACGGTTTGAAAAACGAAATCGGCGCTTTTTTTCCCGCAATGGCCGTGCTGATTGACTCCAATTTTTTCAAAACATTGGATACCGCTCATTTGCTTTCGGGATATGCGGAAATGTTAAAACATGCCTTATTGGATTCGCCGGCCGTATTGGACCAAATTTTACGTTTTGACTTGAACACGGTTGATTATCACCAATTAAATGATTTATTATCTGAATCGGTCCTACTGAAAGAGCGAATTGTGCAGGAAGACCCAACCGAACAGGGAATCCGCAAAGCATTGAACCTCGGACATACATTCGGCCATGCTTTCGAAAGTTTATCGCACGCAATGAAACATCCTGTTGCTCACGGTTATGCCGTAGCTTGGGGATTGGTATGCGAACTGTATTTGTCGTTTGTGAAATTGGGGTTCGACCAAAAAGAATTGATGAAAATAGTTCGTTTTATCAAGGAAAATTATGGCGTTTTTGCTTTCGATTGCACGCATTATTCCCGTCTTTACGAATGGATGCAACATGACAAGAAAAACGAATCTTCCGCGGTTAATTTTACTTTATTGAGAGCTGTAGGGGATATCGCTATCAATCAAACGGCTGATAAAAAAGACATTGAAGAAGTATTGGATTTTTATAGGGATTGTTTTTATTAGGCGCTATTTCTAATAAAAAAGTTACAACATCAAACGCCTCGTAAATAGATTCTTCACCCTACCTGCAAACTAAACAAAAATTCCAATCCACCGGTGTCCAAGTTCTTAACGGAAATCGTTCCGCCATGAAAAATAATCACATTCTTCACAATCGACAATCCTAATCCCGAACCACCCGTGTCACGACTACGTCCTTCTTCCACCCGGTAAAAACGTTCAAATAAACGCGGTAAATGCCGTTCGTCTTTGATGCCGGTTCCGTTGTCGGAAAAAGAAAAAAAAGCGAATTTTCCTTCTTGATCGTATTGCCGGATTTGGATAGTCGTATTTTCGCCCGCATAATTAATCACATTGTCAATCAGGTTGCGGAAAACAGAATAGAGTAGGTTTTCATTTCCTAATACGGCTAAACCGGACGGAACCGTTGAAAAAATCACAATGTTTTTCTCCCGTAACGCTTCGTCCAAATCGGTAGTTACTTTTTCTATAATAGGCTGTAAAATAATTGGTTTTAATTGGAACGAACCGGGCGATTCATTGATTTTGGACAGTAAACTCATGTCGCGAATCAATTCGGAAAGCGTCAGGATTTGTTCATAGGCTTTGCCGACAAATTCATGTTCTTTTTTCCGGTCGAGGTGGTTGTAGAGAATGGTTTCGAGATAACCCCGTATCCCGGTAACCGGTGTACGCAACTCGTGCGCGATATTCCCGGTCAATTCTTGCTTCAAATGCCGGTGATCTTCGGCGATGTGCTTGCTGATTTCGCCGATTTCATCATCGGGAAAATGTGGAGTGTGGACCGATAGATTGTGGGTGATGGCATTGGAATAATCCCGCAGTTGCCGGATGGTTTTTCCAAACCGGACGGCTGTATAATACATAAACAGAATGCTGAAACTTAACAAGAGCAACAGGTAATACAGGAAAACATTATCCGGATTCAGGAAATGTTTTACTTCTATATCATAAGGCAAAGCCACCCGGATGTATCGATTGCCTAAATGCTTGGCATAATACAAATATTCCTTCGTTGTGGAAGCGGAAACGCGGATATCGCTTCCTTTTCCCGTTTTTGCCGCTTCCCTGATTTCCGGCCGGTCGGCATGGCTTTCGACAGGGGAATTGATATTCAGTTGATTATCGTACAATACCTTGCCCGAATTATCTATCCATGTAAAACGCAAATGGGCAGGAAGGACAGATAGTAAATCCTCCATATCCAAAACCGGTTCGCCGGAATGCATACGGATATATTTGTGAATAATTTCCGTATAATCGTCTAAACGGTCTTCCATTGCTTCGGTTTTGTATTTCTTTTCCTGGTATTGTTCGCAAAGAATGATACCTGCGGAAAAGAGAACCAGAATCAGACAGAAACTGAAAGTGAGTTTCCATGTATACGTTTGTTTCATTTGGCTGCTTCGTTAAAGCGATATCCGTAACCGGGGCGACTGACAATCAAAGACGACTTGTCGCCTAATTTTTTGCGTAATCTTCCGATATGAACGTCGATGGTTCGTTCGGTAATGTAAGGGGAATCTTTCCATATATAGTCGATAATATCTTCCCGTTCAAAAATCCGATCCGGATTGGAAGCCAAAAGAGTGATAATTTCAAATTCCGTTCGCGTCAAAGAAACAATTTCGTTACCGATAATCAATTCTTTGGTATCGAGATTGATAATCAGGTCGTCGAAAACTAATCTGCTTTTTTCCGGTATGTTTTCATTGCCTTTTTGGGTCATTCCCGAACGTTTCAACAGGGCTTTTACCCGCGCAATTACTTCCTTAATCGAAAACGGTTTGGAAATATAATCGTCGGCGCCTACCGAAAAACCGGTAAGCATATCGTTTTCGGTATCTTTGGCTGTCAGGAAAATAATCGGAATGGATTTTTTTTCTTTCCTTAATTTTTCCGCCATTTTGTAGCCGGACATTTCACCCATCATCACATCCAATACAATCAGTGCATGTTGAGGAGTCAGTTTCTCCAAAGCTTCTTCCGCCGAATAAGCGCATTCAACCTCATATCCTTCGTTGGAAAGATTGAATTCGAGAATTTCACAGATGCTTTTGTTATCATCTACTACTAATAGTTTTTCTGCCATACCTTTTTATATTGAGAGTAAAAATTTCCTACAGGCAAAAATACAAAAAATATTCTATTCTTCCCGTTTTTCAGATATCCACTTTATTTTTATGGTGTTTCAATACCTTTGCATCGATGTAAAATACAATTTCTTCAACGATATTGCTGCAATGGTCGCCGATGCGTTCGATTTTCCTCATAACCAAAAGGATGTGCAGGCCACATTCTGCCGTGATCATCTGCTTGCGGATAGCTTCCGCCAATATCTTAATGGAGTGGATGTAAATTTCGTCTACAATCTCATCTTTCGACAGGATTTTTCCCGCCAACTTGGTGTTTTCCGAATCCAGCGCCTCGTAGCTGTCCGAAAACATTTCGATGGCTGTATCGAACATGGTTTCGATGCGCAACTGGGTTTTCATTTCGGCGGAGAAAGGTTCGCAATTTTCCTCTATCACATGGCGGGCGATTCCTTCCGCAAAGTCGGCAATTCGCTCCAAGGTGCTGCAAATTTTGAACAGTGAAAGCGCCAGACGTAAATCAATAGCCACGGGATTGTACAAGGCAATGTAATTCTCGCAATCGCTATCAATTTTCAATTCAAATGAATTGACCCGCTTTTCACGGCTCACCACTTCGCGGGCCAACTCGAAGTCGTCATTCAGAAAAGCCTGTTTGGCTTTTTCTAATTGAGATAGAACCAATTTCCACATTTGACTGACTTCTTCTTTCAGTGCAAGTAATTCTTTTTCCGTATGTTTCATTATCTTTCAATGTTTACAATGAATAATTTAACCGAATCGCCCGGTGATGTAGTTTTGCGTAGCTTCCTTTTCGGGACTGAGGAATATTTTTTTCGTATCGTTGAATTCAATTAATTCGCCTAACATGAAAAAGCCGGTTTTATTGCTTACCCGGGCTGCCTGCTGCATGTTGTGGGTAACGATGACGATGGTATATTTTTCTTTTAGCGAGTGAATTAAATCTTCAATCTTGGACGTTGATATTGGGTCGAGCGCCGAAGCCGGTTCGTCCATTAAAATGACGGAAGGCTCGATGGCCAATGCGCGGGCGATGCAGAGGCGCTGTTGCTGTCCGCCGGACAATTCAAACGCGGGTTTCTTCAGTTGGTCTTTCACTTCTTCCCAAAGGGCGGCGCCTTTCAACGATTCTTCTACCCGTTGGCGGATAAAGTTTTTATCTTTGATACCATCCACCCGAAGTCCGTAAGCCACGTTTTCAAAGATGGATTTGGGGAAAGGATTCGGTTTCTGGAACACCATCCCAACTTTTTTCCGAAGGGTGGTTACATCGACCGTTTTTTGGTAAATATCCTGTCCTTCAATCAGGCATTGTCCCGTCAGGTGCGTGTCCGGGATCAGGTCGTTCATCCGGTTGAACAAGCGCAGGAAGGTAGATTTCCCGCAGCCCGATGGCCCGATAAATGCCGTAACCGTATGGTCGTCCATCGTCATGCTGATGTTTTTCAAAGCATGGAAAGCGCCGTAGTAAAAATGGATCTCTTTTGTTTCGAGCATACTGTATTATAGTTTTCTGAACTTCTTTCGCAGGAAAGAAGCCAATAAATTCATCAAGAGGACAATGATAATCAATACCAATGCCGTTCCGTAAGCTATGGGACGGGTGGCTTCCAAGTCCGTTCCGCTGGTGGCGATTACGTAGAGGTGATAGGGTAGGGCCATGACCTGGTCGAATATGGATTGCGGGAGCTTGGGAAGGAAATAAGCGGCTACCGTGAACAATATCGGCGCCGTTTCGCCCGAAACCCTTCCGATGGAGAGGATAAGTCCGGTAATGATATTGGGAAACGCCATCGGCATCGTAATTCGCCGGATGGTTTGCAGTTGGGTCGCTCCTAAAGCCAGACTTCCGATACGGAACGTATCCGGTATCGCTCTCAGCGCTTCTTCCGTAGTTCGTATTACCAGTGGTAAGGTCAGTAATCCCAAGGTGAACGAACCGGCAATAATGGAATCGCCGAATTCCAAAGTATTAACAAATAAAGCCATACCGAACAATCCGAAAATAATGGACGGAATACCGCTCAAATTATTGGTCATGATGCGGATAAACCGGATGATATATCCGTTGCCGGCATATTCGGAAGTATAAACAGCCGAAAGAATTCCTAAAGGAAAAGCCACCATCGAGCTTCCGAGAATCAAGTAAAGTGTTCCGGCGATGGCGGGGAAAATACCTCCACCGGTCATTCCGTCGCTGGGCGCGGTTGTCAGAAACTCCCAGTCAATCACTCCGGCGCCATTGTAAATAATAAATCCGAGTATCCAGAAAAGAATGGCTACGACAACCAGACTCAGACTTCTAAAGAAGGTGAATGCTATTTTTTGTTCTGTTTTCTTTTGCATGATTGCCATTGATTTTAACTATCCCAATCCATTCGGTTGCCTTTTGGAAATAAACTCCGCTGTTATACTGATCAGCATTGTGATAATAAAGAGAATACATCCCAACAGGAACAACGCCTGATAATGCGCACCTCCTGCCGGAGCTTCGCCGAGTTCCGCGGCAATGGTAGCCGGAATGGTCCGCACCGGATCGAACAGCGAATGGGGAATAACGGCTGCATTGCCGGTAACCATCAGTACTGCCATAGTTTCGCCGATAGCCCGTCCGATGCCGAGTACGACTGCCGCCGAAATTCCGGAGATGGAATACGGAATAACGACCCGGTAGATGGTTTGCCAATGATTGGCGCCCAAGCCCAGACTGGCTTCCCGTATAGCTTGCGGCGTATTGCGCATCGCATCTTCCGCTAAGGTTATAATGGTAGGCAAAGCCATAACGGCCAATATCAAACTTCCGGCCAGGGCCGTTTCGCCGACCGGCAAATGCAAGCTTTTTTGTAACAGCGGTACCAATACTACCAATCCGAAAAACCCGTACACGACCGAAGGAATCCCGGCCAGCAATTCGATAGCCGGTTTTAGGAATTGCCGCATCCGGGCGCCGGCTAATTCCGAAAGATAAATAGCCACGCCCAATCCCAAAGGCAAAGCAATCAGGATAGCAAAAAAGCTGACCCATAAAGTGCCCATAAGAAGTGGTAGCAGTCCGAATTGCGGAGCCGGCGTTGCGGTAGGTATCCACTCGCTTCCGGCAAAAAAATCGTCCGGAAGCAAATGTTCGTCATGCAGGATTTTCGCCTTCGGGAGATATTGTACCGGAAGAAAAGCGATGATGCCCGGCGTTTCGTTGATGATTTCTTCCAGTTTTCCAGGAAGTAATTCATAATTTTCGCCCCATTCCTCCTCCGGGTATCGGTTGAAAATTTCCTCCAAACGAAAAGGCGTAATGGCTTCGTTGTTCCCGCCCAATTCGTTCCAGTTTTCGATTTCATAATCGAATATCTGTTTGATTTGAGCCGACGTCAATTCGTCGACCGGATTTTCTTCCTGTACGCAGAGAGCGTATCCTTTCTCGACCATGGAATTGCGGAAAAAACCTGTCCCTTCTTTGAAAAGGAAAATAACCATCAACAGGATAACCAACGTTGTGATGGTACCGCATACGATGAGCGCAAATTCGATAATCCGTTCAAAAATCCGCTTCATTACAATGGAATAAATCCGGTTGCGCTGACTGTCTTTTGGCCTTCGGGCGAAAGGACATAATTGATGAAAGGACGAACTTGTTTCTCTGATTTTGTGAGATAGTAATACAACAGCGGTCGTACCACTGGATATTTTCCGTTTTTAGCCGCCACGATGGAGGGTGCCGTAAACGTTTTCCCCTTATCGTAAGATACATGGATAGCCTTGACATGTTTGTTGATGTAAGCCAACCCGATGTAACCGATGGCGCCCCGGGTTTGGCTCACCGATTGGACAATGGCTCCGGTGGCAGGCATACTTAGGATGCCGCTCTTGTAATTTCTGTTTTTCAGGACACTTTCCTTGAAAAACTCGTAAGTCCCCGAAGAAGTTTCCCTCGAATACGGAACAATTTTCAAATCATCGCCGCCGACTTCTTTCCAATTGGTGATTTTTCCTGTGAAGATGCCCTCCAACTGCTCCCTCGTCAGGTTTGCTACCCGGTTCTGGGGATGCACAATAATCACTAAGGCGTCGTAAGCAATAATCACTTCTTGAATGGTTTGACCGCCGGCTTGTATCTTTTGCCGTTCGTCGAATTTAATTTTGCGCGACGATTGCGCAATATCAGTCGTGCCTTCGATAAGGGCAGACAACCCCACACCGCTTCCGCCTCCGGTTACAACTACCGTTTGCGAAGGATGTTCTTTCATGTAATTTTCCGCTTCTTTTTGCGACAAGGGAAGAACCGTGTCTGACCCTTTGATTTTCTGCGCTTCCATCGAAGTTAAACTTGTAAGAAGTATAACGGTCGATAAAATAAACTGTTTTGTCATAACCTGTGAATTTTTATTGGCTGCACAAAGGTATAAAGTCGGTTTGACGGTCTTTTGAAAATCGTATGACAAAAATATGACAATGCGGAGATAACAGTATTTTGTTGGTATATTATCCTTTTTTTTGTCTAAATGCACATTTCTCAATAAAAATAGTTTATCTTTGTGTCGTTAATTCTATGATTTATATAATATAGTGTATTAGAAACAAACAAACAAAAACAGAAAATAAAGAAAGTTAAATGAATGATTAAAGAAATAAATGAAAACATTTCTTTTACTTTTAATAGGTGCTTGTATAAATATTTCCATATCTGCCCAACAGATAACATGTAAGTCGAGTCTTCAAACCGGAGCCATCGACGAATTAACTGTTCGCAACGACACCACCCATATAAACTGGATACTGAAAACCAATGATCAGGATTGGGCACTGGTATCGTATCCATCGGTGAATAATCAAAACCTCGAAAAAATCCATCCGCAAGCATGGGCGGGCAATTCCGTCAATACCGTTATTTTCAGAAAAAACGCTTTAGTAAGCCATGGCGACATACAGTTTATGGCGTACTATAATTCGGAAGGTTTTCTCTGCTTAGCCAAAAGAAAATACAACGACGAACACTGGGAAATTCGACAAACGCAATACAAAGGAAACATCCTCGATGCGCATAATGCTATCAGCATCATGACCGATGGCGAAGGTTATTTGCACGTTACTTGGAATCATCATGGAAATCCTTTGAATTATGTCCGAAGCGTGTCGCCCTTATCGCTGGATTTGGGAGATAAACAAGCGATGATTGCCACATCGGAACAAGATGTTACTTATCCCGAATTTTACAAGTTACCGGATGGAAACTTGATTTTCATGTATCGTGACGGTCAATCGGGAAAGGGTAATCTGGTGATGAACCGATACGACATCCAAACGAAGCAATGGCAACGGCTACACGGGAACCTGATTGACGGCGAAGGACAAAGGAACGCTTATTGGCAAGCTTGCGTAGATACGAAAGGGACGATTCATCTTTCGTGGGTTTGGCGCGAAACGCCCGATGTGGCCAGCAATCACGATATGGCGTACGCTTATTCGCACGATGGCGGTAAAACATGGAAAGATGCACAGGGAAAAACGTACCGCTTGCCTATCACCGCCCAATCCGCAGGATATGTTTGCCGTATTCCAGTGAACAGCGAATTGATAAATCAAACGTCCATGACGGCCGATGCCGACGGCAATCCTTACATCGCCACCTATTTCAGAGGACAGGATAGCGACATTCCCCAATACCACGTTATCTGTAAAGAGGGCGGCAAATGGAAAACGCTGAATACGGGTTTTCGGAAAACGGCGTTCTCCCTGAAAGGGCAGGGTACCAAATCCATTCCCATTTCCCGTCCACAAATTGTGGTGAACGAAACAAGAGATGCAAAACAAATCGTTCTTATTTTCAGGGATGAAGAGCGAGGGAAAAAAGTTTCGGTAGCCACCTGCACGGATATTCAGGGTAATCAATGGTCGGTCGGCGATCGCACCGAATACAGCGTCGGCGAATGGGAACCCACTTACGATACCGAATTGTGGAAGGATAAACAGCTATTGCAGCTATATGTTCAGCGTGTATGTCAGATAGACGGCGAAGGCGTTTCAAATATGCCTGTACAACCGATTTCCGTATTGACGGTGTCGTTGGTGGACACAGTTTGTAGTGCTGACATCCGATATGACGCTTGCAATCATCAAAAAGCAAACCGGGTATTCCCTACAGACGAAAACCGCTGGCAACAGCAGACGGATATTGTCTTGTCTACCCAAACAGACAAAGCAAACCGAGAGCGAATGTGGCAGGGGCGCATTGGGTTGGAAAGATGTCGAATATATAATTAGATAAAAATGAAAAACACACTGTCTTTTTTTACATTGTACTTTTGCCTGACCGTTTGTCCGGCAATCGTAATCGCTATACTGTCAATGGGCAGTGTATTTGCCAATCCACCCGATTCGGTATATATAAAGGCGTTTTCTACCGGCAAAAACAACCATAAAAACGGCTTGCACATCGCTTACAGTGTTGATAAAAAAGCGTGGAAAACCATTGGCGACGATTTTTCGTTCCTTAAATCCGATTACGGAATGTGGAGCGCCGAAAAACGAATGTTGAATCCGCAACTTTGGCGTGATAATAACGGTTTGTGGTATTGTCTTTTTGATGTAAATGAAACTGCCGGCGTACAGGGTGTTGCCTCTTCGCGCGATTTGATTCTTTGGAAGCCGCAGGATTATTTTGTAAAAGGCGAATGGAGTGTGCCTGGTCGGCCGGCAAAAACGGACACTATTTTCAAAGTATCATGGGCATTTCTTCAAAACCTGCTCAATCGTGTTCAATTGACCGGATACAATAACCGGCTTTATGCCGAAACAACTGCACAGGACAGCGAGCGTTTTGCCGGTTTGAAGAATGTGCACATGAAAATTACACCCGATTTTTCCAATCCGAAGAAAATCAGCGACAAACTGCTGGGTGTTTTCTTTGAAGACATAAACTATGCTGCCGATGGCGGTTTGTATGCCGAATGGGTACAAAATCGTGATTTTGAATATTCAAGTACAGATAGAAAAGAATGGAATGGAACAACAGCGTGGAAAATAGAGAATGGTGAATGGAAAATGGAAAATAAAAATCCGCTGCATCCCAATAATCCGCATTATATTGTGCTGCAAAGCGGTGAAACCATTATCAATGAGGGTTACGACGGAATAGCGGTAAAAGCGGGCGAGAAATACGATTTTTCGGCGTTTGCCTTTACTGAAAGAAATGGAAAAATGATTGTTAAATTGATTGATGACGAAGGAAATGCAGTTAGCAGAGAAATTTCAATTCATCTCCATTCTAAAAACTGGAAAAAGTCGGACGCTGTCATTACGGCAAACAAAACCCTTCCCAATGCCCGTTTGGCAATAAGCATAGAAGGGACTGCGGCGCTTGATATGATTTCATTGTTTCCTCAAAAGACATTCAAAAACCGTAAAAACGGCTTGCGTGCCGACTTGGCGCAGGCAATAGCCGATATAAAGCCGCGTTTCGTTCGTTTTCCCGGGGGCTGTGTAGTGCACGGACAGGGTATCGAAAATATATACAACTGGAAAAATTCCATTGGAAAACTCGAAGAACGCAAACCTGACTTTAATTTGTGGGGCTACCACCAAACCAAAGGATTGGGTTATTTTGAATACTTCCAGTTTTGTGAAGATATAGGTGCAGAGCCTCTTCCTGTGCTTGCTGCGGGTGTTCCCTGCCAAAATTCGGCGCATCACGGACATCCGCTCGGAGGACAACAAGGCGGTATCCCGCTTGATGAAATGGACGCTTACATTCAGGATATTTTGGACTTAATCGAATGGGCAAATGGCGACAAATCGACCAAATGGGGAAAAGTCCGCGCCGATGCAGGACACCCCCAACCGTTTCATCTTAAATACATAGGCATCGGAAATGAAGATTTGATTTCTGAAGTTTTCAAAGTCCGCTTTGAAATGATATGGAAAGCAATCAGGGAAAAACATCCCGAAATGACCGTTATCGGCACAACGGGACCGTTTTACGAAGGCAGCGATTATGCATTTGGCTGGGATTTTGCTTCCAAACAGCATGTTCCGATGGTAGATGAACATTACTACGTTCCTCCCGCATGGATCATTTACAATCCGGATTATTATGACAAATATGACCGAAGCAAACCTAAAGTCTATCTTGGCGAATATGCTGCCCACCTGTCCGGTCGCCCGAACAATATGGAAACGGCTTTGGCTGAGGCGTTGCTCCTTTGCAATGTGGAACGCAACGGCGATATTGTGGCAATGACTTCTTACGCGCCGTTGCTGGCAAAGGAACATCGTACGCAATGGAATCCCGATTTGATTTATTTCAACAATACGGAAGTTAAACCTGCCGTTGGCTACTACGTGCAAAAACTTTTCGGGGAAAATGCAGGCGATGAGTACATTCCTGCCGCAACGGAATTTTCGACGAAAGATGAAAAAGCCTGCTTACGAATGGCTCATTCCATTGTGAAAGACAACAAAACAGGCGATTACATTATTAAATTAGTCAATCTTTTGCCGATGGAAGCTACCGTTTCTTTTGAAAATTGGAAAATTGGCGATTTGAAGATAGAGAAGAGTGTGCTGCAAGGCAATCCCGGCGATAAAAACGTCCAACCGGCAAGATCTTCCATGACTGTTTCAAAGACCTTGGAAGTGAATTTACCTGCTTATTCATTTACTGTTATACGAATGAAAACATAATAATAATGAATAAACATCTGTTATCCGCTGTTTTTACTGTTGCTGCATTCAGTTTTTGCTTATGCCCTGCACAAAGCCAAGAGCAAGCGGCAGATTATCCGATTCAACAAGTAAAGTTGAACAGGGTAGAATTGACCGACTCTTTTTGGTTGCCGAAAATCCGTACCATACAGGAAAAAACCCTTCGTTATGCTTTTGAAAAATGTACAGCCGAAGGACGTTTGGAAAATTTCGTAACCGCAGGAAACGTCATTCGCGGAGGGACGGGAAAAACCCGCGGAGCGATGCCTTTCGACGACACCGATGTGTATAAAACCATCGAAGGCGCTGCCTGTTCGCTGATTAATGCGCCCAATCCTGCCTTGGATAACTATCTGGATTCCATTATCAAGATCATCGCTTACGGTCAGGAAAATCAACGATTACAATACGTATGACAAACCGAATACCGTAAGTGTAAAAGACTTCGGGGATGCCAAATTATCCGGTGGGAAATTGAATGTTTCTTTGCCTGCCCAATCGGTGGTACTGTTGGAAATAGAATAAAAAATCATTACAAAAGGGGATTACGGCTTGTGCCTTCAATGCATTCGGTAAGAGAGTAAAGATCCGAAAGTTGGATGATGCTGTTTTTGTCATCTATGGTTTTCGCCCATAGCGACCCTACCGATGAAATTTCACAATATCCTTTCATTATATCAAAAGAAGAAAGGATGTGACGGCAGGAAAGGAAAGAACATAAAAAACGTAAGGAGAGAAATAAATTTCTCTACGTGAAAAATAAATTTCTCTAAGGAGAGAAATAAATTTCTCTAAGGTGGAAAATAAATTTCTCTAAGGAGAGAAATAAAATTCTCTATAGTGAGAAATGAATCTATGTGCATTGTCTGAAAGACAATATTTTCATAACCGCAAGTCAACGACTTGCGGAGTGAAACATCTATACCTAACCACTGCCTGAAAGGCAGGGCTAAATAAAGTCCTGCCTTTGGCTTCGCCGATTTTCAATTCAGGCAGTGGTTGATGTGTCGTGCTTATGCCGCAGGTCGCTGACCTGCGGTTATGAAAGTCCTGCCTTTGGAACAGTCCCTTCAAAATGCTAAAAGTTGAGTGAAAGAGATTGGATTCGCTCGATCGCTTCCACTGTTTCTTTCCTGTTTCCGAAAGACGTAAACCGGAAAAAACCTTCCCCCGAGCGACCGAATCCCGAACCGGGCGTTCCTACCACTTGTACCTTATTGAGTAAAAGGTCGAAAAATTCCC
>JAISYG010000044.1 GCA_031270075.1 Dysgonamonadaceae bacterium | reverse complement strand
TTAAAAATGTAAACAACAATGAAAAAGATCATTTTTTTATGGATTACACTGACGGTGAGCGTCAGCACCATGCAAGCAGGGCTTCCGCCTGAATTTTCGGTAACGAACGCCGACGGAGTGATGATTTCCTACGCTAAATGCGATACTTGGGTGACCGACTGCAATGGAAACAGCGTACTTGTAACATGGCGCGAAGACGATGTGGAGTACGCCGGCGAAGTGATAATTCCCGAATCGGTCATCCACGAAGGGATCACTTACAGCGTTATCGGTATTGCGCCCGGCGTAGCATTTGTCAATTGCCCGGAACTGACGGGCGTTGGCATTCCTGAAAGCGCATATTACGTTGATTATTATGCTTTTTCCGGCAGTTCTAATTTGAAAGACATTTATGTCGCCTGGCCCGACCCTGCGGAAGTATCTATCGGCAGCTCCTCTTTCTATGGCATCCATGCAGGCAATATCAACCTGCATGTTCCTGTCGGAGCGAAAGCGCTATACGAGAGCAATCCTATCTGGAACGTCTTTCATATTGTGGACGACGGAAGGACTGCCGGAGATAATAGCAACATCGCAAGACTTTCGAGCCTGGCTGTCAGTGCCGGGATTCTGTCGCCTGCTTTCAGTCCGACTACCCTTTCCTACCGCGTATATGTAGGCCGGAATGTCGAAAACATTACCCTGACGGCTCTCGCTGCGTATGGCGGAACGGTGTCGGGCGACATGCAAAAGTCGCTGGGAATCGGAGAAAATACGATGGAAATAACCGTTACTTCCGCCGACGGTACACTACAAAAGACCTACACAGTAACGGTTATACGTCTTGAGGTTAATCCCGCACCATGCTGGATAGAAGAAGGAACTCCGTTTATCACTTACGCCGGCAGTATAGTTTACATAGAAGGTCTGCAAATGATAATCGGATACGATCTGAAGTTCCGCATAAGGGTTGGAAACCATTCGGGCGACCTGCCGCTTGTCTTGAATATGGATGGAATCCATCTTGAAACTACCTTGAGAAATATTCAGCCTAACTACGAATACACGTTGACAATCCCTGTAAATATTAGCAATGGAATTGACTCGTCGCCAAAATATCTGTATTACGATGTGGTTTATTCTTTCAGTAATGCCGGGATGCCCACCGAGTTCCACAAGCGAGTTATCGGCAGGGCAGCCAGTTTGGGTTCACTCGTATTAACCGAAGTAGGCCCCACTTCCATATCAGAAGTGTCTGCCGAATCCGCCCGTCCCATCGGCTATTACAGCCTGCAAGGACAGCGCCTCGCGAAAGAACCCGCAAGCGGCCTGTATATCATTCAATACAGTGACGGTACGGCAAGGACGGTATTAAGACCCAAATAAATCCATTTATTTACAATTAAATAGTTCCGAAAATGAAGATGAAAAGAATCTTTTTAACAGTGGTCGCGCTCTTCTTGTTGAGCGCAACGGGTTTCGCACAAAGCGGAACAGCAGGTCCGTTAACCTGGGATATATCTGATGGTACATTAACTATTAGTGGTACAGGGGCGATGCCGGATTATACCTATGATTATGAGGCTCCATGGTATGATTACCGTAATTTAATTACAACGGTCGTAATTGTGGATGGCGTGACAAGTATTGGACAGTGGGCTTTTCAATACTACAGCAAATTAACTTCAGTTACCATTCCCAATAGTGTAACAAGTATTGGAGAGTCTGCTTTTCACAGTTGCATCGTACTGACTTCCGTTACCATTCCAAACAGTGTAACAAGGATTAGAGAGCTGACTTTTAACGGTTGCAGCAGTCTGACTGCCGTTACTATTGGAAACAATGTAATAAGCATTGGAACGCGGGCTTTTTACGGTTGCAGCAGTCTGACAAATATTACTATTCCGGGCAGTGTATACAGTATTGGAGATGGTGCTTTTAACGGTTGCAGCCGTTTAACGGCTATTGATGTTTCTGAAAATAACACGGCTTATGCGTCTGCAAATGGAGTACTGTCCAATAAGGCAAAAAGCTACTTGATTCGATATCCTGAAGGAAAACAGGATGCAAGTTATAATATTCCCCATAGTGTAACAAATATTAGAGAGGAGGCTTTTTACGATTGCATCGGACTGACTTCCGTTACCATTCCCAACAGTGTAATAAGTATTGGAGATAAGGCTTTTGCCGGTTGCAGCGGACTGACTTCCGTTTCTATTCCCAACAGTGTAACAAGTATTGGAGGAAATACTTTTTCCGTTTGCAGCAGTCTGACTTCCGTTACCATTCCCGAAAGTGTAACCAGTATTGGAAATTATGCTTTTTCCTGGTGCGAAGGACTGACTTCCGTTACCAATCTAAATTCGACGCCGCAAAACATAAACAAAAATGTATTTGATGGTATTGTTTTAAGTAACATCACGCTTTACGTTCTCACCGGTTCCGTTGAAAAGTACAAAGCCGCAGCAATATGGAAGGATTTCAAAGAGATTAAGGCATATATTCCTTCGGCAATCGAATCTCCGGCAGCGAAAAGCAGTATCAATATTTATCCGAATCCTTTTACCGAAACCTTCAAGGTCGGCGGCATCCCTGCATCGACCGAGGTAATCGTAAGCGATCTGAGTGGTCGAACGGTATTAAGGCAGAATATAACAGTAGATGAATCTGTCGCAGTCGGTAATCTTCCGAAGGGGATTTACATCGTTAATATCGAAGGTAAAACGGTGAAGGGAGTGAAGCGATAGAGAATCCTTTTTTTCTTTTTTGTTATATATAAAAAACTTATTATCTTTGACATCGTAAAAGCTCAAAAACATATGTATGGTTACACCCTGTAAAATATCTCCCGCAGCCGTCGGGATACCTGCTACACCCTGTAAATGGTTCCCCGCAACCGTCGGGATACCTGCTACACCCTGTAAATTATCTCCCGCAGCCGTCGGGACAACAATTACACCTTATAAACCGTTTCTCCGAATACCGGATACATTCATCTTTAATATATAATTAACATGGAAACAATGATCGAAAAATTAGTACGAGTAAGAACAACGCTTCTTCCGAATGAACTGTATTTCCGTTTTCACTGCGAAAACGACGCACTCTATATCCGCCACGGCGAAACGCCGCTGGGGATAAGCACGCTTATCATCCCCTTCCGCAGCAAGCTGGCCGACCTGGACATCGCGCTGGAACGCATCCGCAAAAGTGCGGAAACGGAGCGCATCGCCGAAATCGACCACGACTTCGACACGTCTTTCTCCGGTATATCCGAGTACGTCCGCTCCTGCCTGCACCACTTCGACCCCGCCGTGCGGCAGTCGGCGGAGAATCTCGACGTGGTGCTCCGGCACTACGGCAATATCGGCAAGGAGGCTTACCGGCAAGAACTGGCTTCGTCCTTCAACCTGCTGCAAGACCTGCGGGCGAAGGCTGCCGACGTAGCCGCCCTGAACCTCGAACCCTGGATGCAGGCGCACGAACAGGCCGCCGCCGCACTGTCGGCCCTGCTCGACGAACGCACCGGCGAATCGGCAAAGCAGACCGACCTGCGCGTCCGTGAGGTGCGCCGCGACATGGACGCCCTCTATCAGCAAGTCATCGACCGCATCGACGCTATGATCAACCTGCACGGCAAAGAGTTTGTGCCCGGCTTCGTCGCCGAATACAACGCCCACGCCACCGAGTACAAAAACAAGCTCGCGCAGCATCTCGGACGTATCCGTGCAGAGAAAAACAAAAACGACCAATAATGCATTTTTTCGTATGAAGACATCCGTATTAAAAACAGGAAAGAACGCCATTTGCGTAGCGGCAATGATGATGTTTACCCTGTTTACGGCAATGGCAGACAACCAAACGTTAAGTATCAGTAATTTAACAGGCGCCAGTGCCGTACAAAATGCCTTACAGAACGCCATCAACGCCGCCGAAGGCAATGGTATTGTAACAGTAACCGGAACGGTGAGCGGAATAAAAGATATGATAACGCTCACTATACCGACAGGGGTTACATTGAAGTGGCAAGCAAGCATTACCGGAGATTTAGGCTCCATGAGCTATACCGGCAAAACTTTATTGAAGATTACCGGAGGTATTATGGAAGTACCGGATGGCGGCCATATTGAGCAGACAGGCTCCGGCAGTAACAGCACAATAATCACTTCCGGCGAGGTTGTCGTTAGTGGCGGTACGGTCAAGAACAAGTCCGGAGATACGATTAAAACCTCCGGACCAAGCAGCAAGGTTACAGTTAGCGGCGGTACAGTAACAAGTGGTAGTTCTGCTTATGGAATTTATGCCAGCGGAACAAGCAGTACGGTTATCGTTAGTGGTACCGGCAAAGTATCAGGGGGATCAGCTATCTGGACAGAAGGTAACGTGGAGGTGAAAGAGAATGCCGAAGTCAGTGGTAGCAGCTTGGATGCAATTAATGCTATCGGAACAAACAGCAAGGTGATTGTCAGTGGAGGAGTTGTAAAATACACCGGAAGTTATGCAAACGAGGCAATTAATGTTCCCAATAACAATACAAGTCTTGCTGTTATTGTCAGTGGCACGGGAGTGGTATGGACGGCAGGCAGCGGTAGCCCCGCTATCAGAACCAAAGGCCATGTAGAGGTGAAAGACAATGCGGAGGTCAGCGCCACCACCGGCGAGGCGATTTACGCCGAAGGAGCAAGCAGCACGGTTACTGTCAGCGGCGGCAAGGTGTCAGCTACCACCGGCTATGCGATTAGAGTTACCGGAACAAACAGTAAAATTGATGTCAGCGGCGGGCTGGTATTTGCTTACGCGCCGGCTATGGCTGTGAATAATGACAATAATTTTGCAGGCGTCAGTGGTACAGGCGTGGTTATAGCGTGGAATCAAAAGGCGAATAATACTTCCTATTTCAAGGGAAGCGACACCGACCTTATCATGCTGCCTGCCGGATGCGCCCGGTGGGATAAGGGTTCCGACAGCGACGGAATTACCTATGGCAATGGCGCGAACACGGGATTTATTCCGATTGAAAGTGTTACCGTAGTAGCAGGTAGTGGAATCACCACACCGCAAACCGCATTATTGCAACTCTATCCTAATCCTGTAACAGAAAGTTTCCGCATATCCGGTATGAACGGAAAAGCCACTGTTACACTATCGGATATGAACGGTCGCACGGTATTAGTACAGACCGTCGAAGCCGGTGAATCTATCGCAGTCGATAATCTTCCGAAGGGCATTTACCTTGTCCGCGTCGACGGGAAGACAGTGAAGGTAATCAAGCAGTAAATTCACAAGTTTCACACGGTAATAAAAGAGAGGCTGTCCTAAAATACATTTGGGCAGCCTCTCTGTCGTCGTCTTCAATTTCTAATTTCCATAATTTTGCTTACCTTTGCCTCCCGTTATGATCCGGTTTTATCAACAAGAACATCCCATACTGGTTTCGGTCGATTGCATCATCCTCGGTTTCAAGGATGGGGAAATCAATGCCTTAATCATCAAACGGAAATTTGAACCTTTGCAAGGCGAACGTTCCCTGCTGGGCGGTTTTGTCCGTGAAAACGAAAACTTGGACGCAACCGTGTCGCGCGTAGTAGCCGAATACACCGGCATCGACAATGTGTATATGGAGCAAGTAGGCGCCTACGGCGATGTCGATCGGGATACGGCCGAACGAGTCATTTCGGTAGTCTATTACGCCTTGATTGATATGCAACAGTTCGACGAGAAACGGAGAAAACAGCACAATGCCGAATGGATCAATATCAATCATGTAGGCCAACTGATTTTCGACCATAACCGGTTGTTGGAAGATACCATCCGGCTCCTTCGCCGGCGAACCGAAACCCAGCCGATCGGATTTAATTTATTGCCCGAAAAATTTACTTTGCCGCAACTGCAATCCCTTTACGAAGCCATTTATCAACAGCCTCTGGATAAACGCAACTTCCGCAAAAAAGTATTTGAAATGGATATTTTGGAACGTCTGGACGAAAAAGACAAAAGTTCGTCCAAACGGGGTGCCTATTACTACAAGTTCAATAAAGAACGATACGATCAGCGGTTGGAAAAGGGATTTGATTTCTCGTTGTGAGAAATTGCGATGATCGGTATGAATCTCTACTGTTCCTCTTCCGGTGGAAACATTTTATCGATCAGGGTGCTGACCAAATAAAAGATAGCCATGAAAATAAAAACGCCGGCTAAGCCAATGCCTGATATTTCTAATGCCTTATAAAAATCTACACTCATATTTATTTGTATTATTCATTTGTTATGCAAATAACGGAACCAACATCAATAGCAGTCCGCCTACAATCACAGAACCGATTTGTCCGCCCACATTGGCGCTAATAGCAGGCATCAACAGATAATTGGACGAGTCTTCTTTCATACCCATGCCATGGATGACACGCGCCGACATCGGGAAAGCCGAAATACCGCAAGCCCCAATCATCGGATTGATTTTATTGGCAGGCGACGAAAATTTGTTCATCAGTTTGGCAAAAAGAACGCCACCGGCAGTGTCGAACACGAAAGCGAAGATGCCTAAGCCGAGAATCATCAGCGTATCCAGCCGGACAAAACGTTCGCCGGTCATGGTACTTGCAATGGTAATACCGAGCAGAATAGTAACCAGATTGGCCAGCTCGTTTTGAGCCGATTTGGAGAGAGAATTGAGTACTCCACACTCGCGAATCAGATTACCAAACATCAAAAAGCCGATAAGGGCAAGCGATGAAGGGGCAATAATACCTGCCAAAGCCGTTACCGCTATCGGAAAAAGAATCAGAGTGGTACGCGAAACTTTCTTATTGGCATCGAAATTCATGCGTATCTGACGTTCTTTTTGCGTAGTAAGAAGTCGAATAACAGGAGGTTGTATAATAGGAACAAGAGCCATGTACGAATAAGCAGCCACCGAAATCGGTCCCAGCAAGTCTTTGGCAAATTGTGTAGCCACAATGATTGAAGTCGGACCATCGGCAGCGCCGATAATACCGATGGAGGCCGCTTCTTTCAGGCTGAAACCACAGGCCGTGGCCAGCACCATCGTCATAAAAATACCAAACTGGGCTGCAGCACCAAAGAGTAGCAGGCTCGGACGGCGGAAAAGCGGCGAAAAATCGATCATCGCGCCAATCGCAATAAAAATAAGTAGCGGGAAAACTTCCGTCGCAATGCCCGCGTTGAAAAATACGTCTAACGCACCTACAACGACATTACCCTCCGGGTCGATTTGCGTCAAAGCGGCCGTCAACGGAATATTGACAAGTATCGCTCCAAAACCCATCGGCAACAGAAGAGTCGGTTCAAACTGTTTCTTTATAGCCAGAAAAATCAGTGTAAAACCAACGGCAATCATCACCAGATTTTGCCAGGTCATTCCTGCAATAGCAGGCATTAAATCTTTAAATTCCATATATATTTATCTTTTTTTGATCATTGAAAGCAATATCGAACTCATAAGCGTGCAAACAATTACCGCCAGTGAAACCCAGGAATGGGTGGAGAAAAACGCTTCGACGGGATGAAAAAAGCCCAGCAGCATCTTTAATCCAATGAAGAGCAGAATAAAGGTAACGCCATATTTAAGGAAGCGAAACATACCCATAATGCCTTTCAAGGCAAAAAAAAGCGATATTAAACCCATAACGGCGAATGTATTCGAACTGATGGCCAGATAGTTTTCTTCCGATAGCGTAAGGACGCCTGATGCGCCTTCTTTGATGACGCCAATGATGGCAGGGATAGAATCGATGGCGAAAAGGATGTCGGTCGATCCAATCACCAGCAAAGCAAGGAAGATAACGGTAATATGCCGTTTACCATTGATACGGGTGAAAAATTTCGGTGAATGTGCATCGGGATCAATGGGAAATATTCTCGAAGCCAATTGGTATAGGATGTTTGTTTTGGGATCAACATGGTCTTTTTCTGACGCAAAAGCCATCTTATAGGCCGTCCAAATCAGTATAACGCCAAAAACGTAGATAATCCAGTGGAAACGCTCCACCAGTTCCATTCCCACAAGGATGAAGAGTATCCGCAACACGATAGAAATCATAATGCCCAATTTCAGCAACTTGGGTTGATTATCTTCGGAGATAGCCATCATCGAAAAAATCATAATGAAAACGAACAGATTATCTACCGAAAGCGAATATTCGGTCAAATAGCCCGCTACAAATTTAACGCCCATCACTTTAGAAGTATCGTGAGCATAAGGATTATCAGGAAAGAAGAAGTAAAGCATCATCCCGAAAGCGAGCGCTAAGCTCATCCATACGCCTGTCCAGCGTAACGATGTTTTGACAGAAATCTCGCCCTTGCAATGCCCGGTAACATACATATCTATCGAATACACAACGACGAAAATGGCTATGAAAGCAATCCACCAGAAAGTTATATTTTCCATGTTCTATTAACTTATTTTGACTAATTCTGCGCCTTCAAGAACAGTATCACCCTTGTTTACCCTGATCTCGGAAATGGTACCATCCTTTTCGGCCGCAATGATATTCTCCATCTTCATGGCTTCGAGGACAAGTATTTTCTGACCTTTTTTTACCACATCACCGACCTTGCAATCGATGCTGAGTATATTACCCGGAAGGGGTGATCGGATCGTTCGCGGCGAACCAACGGAGGGCGCCTGAACAGGTGCAATGAAGGATCTTTCGGTGAACGCAGGTACTGAATCCTGCGCCGTGCTTGGAGCAGTCGTATAAGCCGTTACTATGTAAGATTTTCCGTTGACATCTATTTCCGTAACCTCTTTTTCCCTTTTTGTAAGTATTGCGGTATAGAGATTTCCGTTAATCAAATATTTAAATTCTTTCATCTAACAATGAATTGAAAAAGTTATTTTTTAACCGGTATTTTCCTCATGCCGAAAATTTTGGAGTTCCAAGGCGAATAATGAATCGGCATTTTGTGTATAGTAAGTACCGTATGATCCTGATCGTGCACATCCTCTTCCATATCATGCATGACCCTGGTGATAACTGCAACCACTTCGTCCGGTACAGGAGGAACATCGGTTGAAATATGCGATTGAACAATCGGACTATCCGTTTTTTTTACAGATTTACGCCTTGAACTGCGGTACAAGACTGTCAAAGCAAAAATCATTAAAAGTAGGACTGCGAACGACTTCAATGCATTGTATTCATCAACGACTGGCACAGATGCAGCCGGTTGTGCATTTGCAACTGTAAGAAAAAACTGTGCCAATAACAAGGTCATTGTTATTTTTCTATTTTTCATTCTTTTTAATAAAGTGGTAAAATCGGCCGTAAAGTTAATCAAGATATTTTTATTAAAAAAGAATTACGTAGTAATTTACCGGAAATTTTCGTTGTTTAGTTCGTAGGGATGCACTAATTTTTACTATTTACGATGTCAAAAAAACTTTTTTTTCATTGCATGCGCTTGGAAATCGTAAGATTTTCATGTACTTTTGCAGTGCAATTTGATTCAAATTTTGATTTTGTCAAGCAATTTTTTACAGATGATTTGGGGGCCATCGGATTCGTTTTTATATTTCATTTCTCATAAAAATTGAAAACCTTATGAACAGGATATTAATACGATATGTAATAAAAAATGCAAATGGATAATCAAGTGAAAATATCAGTATTAACATCGCTCTACCGTTGCGGACAATTTTTGGAAAGTTATTTCAAACACCTTTCGGAAATCAACGGAACGAATGAAATAGAAGTATT